>CAMFCK010000099.1 GCA_945948775.1 uncultured Clostridia bacterium | reverse complement strand
TCTGTCCGTCCAGCATCACATATGAGCTTCCGGTTCCGTTCGCGCTATTCTTTATATACACGCTGTCTTTTGTCGCTTCCTCATATGCCGAATTCAGCGCGGGCGAATTTTTCAGAGAGAAATCATTCGATTCTGTATCAATCCTATTATTGAAATACGCAATAAGCTTTATCTGCGGATATACCATCGGCAGCCAGCCGTAATATTCATACAGATGCTCCACCGCCCAGTCTGTGCTGTCTGCGCCGAGCGAACTGTTGTAATGCGAAGCGCCGCCCTCGGCAATCATTATCGGCTTTCTGTCCCCGAAATTTTCAACAACGTTTTTGACCATGAATACCGGATCCGCCGCCCGTCCTGCCTTGAACATGATTTCATCTATTCTGTCGTTTGTATCCCACATCTTATTCTGGAAATATCTTACCATATAAGCCGATATCCCAACCCAGTCCACATACTCATCACCGGGATAGAATGCCGTAACATCGACATCCCAGCCCGAAACATGGTTTACCGACCACACAAGCGCCATATTCGGGGCAATGCTGCGTGTCGCCTGCGCTATTGCACGGTATGCCGCAATATACACCTCCGGCTCTGCCGCAACCGTCCAGACGTCCATCTCTGCACCGATACGCAGAAATACCGGGATTTTTTCAGAATATGGGCTGATACTGCGTATAAACGAATTTATGTATTCTCCCTGCTGCGGTATCGTCGCTGCTGTCGCGCCCTCTCCGGGGAAATTAAAGGCTATTTCCACAGCCTTGCCTGCTTCCGCCGCATCATCAAGCACGCTCCTGTTCCAGTCGCTAAGCGGCGAACCGAAGTTCTCATAAATCAGCACCATTGATTCATTAGTCCGCGTCTGCTCTGATACCTGTCCGAACAATACGCCGCTCACCGGCTCATTTCTTGCTCCGTAATATATGGGGCCTGTATCAGTTTCAAGGTATATATCTAAAATCGGTTCATAATATGCGGTCTTCGTTTCGGCTATTCTCACGCCATCATCCCAGCCAAGCTCACGTCCATAAGGCAGATATCTGCGGAAATATTCCGCAGAAGCGATAAAATCACCCTTACGCTCGTACGCATTTGCTATATCCTGATATCTTGTACCCAGAACGGGGATTGTTTCTGAGTTTTTCGGCCAATTTTCCAAAAGCTCGCAGATGCTTTTTCCTGTTTCTATTATTCCGTCATCATCGCCTGCGTTCTGTGCCGCCAAAAACGAATCGGAAAGCGCCCAAAACGCCTGCGGAAAGCTGCTTTGCGCAAACGCCTGCGGTATCATCATTACAGCCATTACTACCGTAGTTATCACTGCAATTATTTTTTTCATATACTGTTCCCTCCAAGGTTTTTATTATTTATTATACCATGCATACACCCTTTATGCAAATATTTTTTTGCACCGCAATAAAAAATGCCGCCAAAGAGAGAAGACGGCATTAGGGGAGAGTATATATAAAGACCAGACTGTTATCTGATCTTTATAACAAAGCTATAAATTTATTATACACCCTTATTTTTGACAATATATTGCAATAACATTTAATTTTATTGCAATATGTGTCTTTGCCGGCAATTTTTATGAATGAAAAAGAAAAAATTTGGGAAAATATTCTTGACAGCGTTCAATATAAATGTTATACTTTGGTTGTATATAAGGGAGTAGTTCCGCATTTTATGCGCGGCAGACCGACACCATGGCGTTATATCTGCGCCCGGCTTGTCTATAAAGAACAAGACTCATATGCAGGCAATGTCTGTGTATGGGTTTTTTTGGTTTACAAAAATCCCTATTAACCCGAAAGGAGAAAATGTGATGAAAGAGTATTTGCAGGATGCCGGACAGGTTATGGACCTGCTTAAAACAAACAGCTCCGGCCTGAGTGAGGAGCAGGCAGCAGCGCGGCTTTCACAGCACGGTGCGAACAAGCTGACCGAGGCAAAAAAGGACGGCCCGATAAAAAAATTTATTAAGGAGCTTGCCGACCCAATGACAATCGTGCTGCTTGCGGCCGCGCTCGTTTCAGGAATAACCGCAGTATGGGAGGGGGAATCCTTTGTCGACACGATCATCATTCTTGCCGTTGTGTTAATCAATGCAGTTCTCGGTGTGTTTCAGGAAAGCAAAGCAGAGAAGGCAATAGAAGCACTCCAGGAAATTGCAGCCGCCACATCAAAGGTTCTTCGCGGCGGAAAAATCCGCACGGTAAAAAGCGAGGAGCTGACAATAGGCGATATCATTCTTCTTGAAGCAGGCGATGCGGTTCCCGCAGATGCGCGAATTATTGAGTGCGCCAGCCTAAAAGCAGAGGAGTCGGCGCTGACGGGAGAATCGGTTCCGGTCAGCAAAACTGCCGAAGCTCTCCAAAGCGAGCAGAACATACCTTTAGCTGACCGAAAAAACTTGGTGTATACCGGTTCGACCATAGCCTATGGCCGCGCAAGAGCTGTTGTCTGCGCAGTGGGAATGAATACAGAGATGGGACGTATCGCGTCCGCGCTGGAAAACGCCCGTGAGGAGAAAACTCCTCTGCAAAAAAAGCTTGCACAGCTTTCAAAAATACTTAGTATTCTGGTGCTTATTATCTGCGCTGTGGTATTTGCGGCAGACATTATCCGCGCATATCCCGCAATCAGCGGCGATCGGCTTCTTGACACCTTTATGGTTGCAGTAAGTCTTGCCGTTGCAGCCATACCCGAAGGACTTGCCGCTGTTGTTACAATAGTTCTTTCAATCGGAGTAACCAATATGTCCAAGCGCAGCGCCGTCATACGCAAGCTTACCGCCGTAGAAACGCTCGGCTGCACCGATGTAATATGCTCCGACAAAACCGGCACACTCACAAAAAACAAAATGACCGTTACCAGCCGCGTCAGCGTTGACGAGCAAAAGCTTGCGGCGGCAATGGCTCTTTGCTCGGATGCCGAACAGGGCGCAGACGGTGAAGCCACAGGAGAACCCACAGAATGTGCGCTTGTGAATGACGCAGCTCAGCTCGGCATGACCAAGGAGTCTTTAAGCAGCAGCTACCCGCGTATAGGCGAGGCTCCGTTCGATTCCACCCGCAAAATGATGACTACCCTGCACCGCGATGCAAGCGGCGCAGTCATTCAGTTCACTAAGGGCGCGCCTGATGTTGTGCTTGCGCGGTGTACGCATGAGCTTGCAGCTGACGGCAGCATCATTGAGCTTACCGAACACCGCCGCGCGCAAATCCTCGCAGAAAACAAAAAAATGGCAGACAGTGCTCTGCGCGTTTTATGCGCGGCAATGAGAGAATGGGACATTACGCCGGAAAATGAAGCTCCGGAATATCTCGAACAGCAGCTCTGCTATATCGGCTTATCGGGCATGATCGATCCTATCCGTCCCGAGGTCAAAGCTGCAATCGCCGAATGCAGGCACGCCGGAATACGACCTGTCATGATAACAGGCGATCACCGTGATACTGCCGTGGCAATTGCAAAGGAGCTTGGAATTATCACCTCCGGCTCCGAGGCAATAACCGGCGTTGAGCTGGACGCTCTCAGTGATGAGGAGCTTGCAGACAAGATCACCGGCATTTCAGTATATGCGCGCGTTCAGCCGGAGCATAAGGTACGCATAGTAAACGCATGGCAGAAAAAGGGAAAAATTGTTGCCATGACCGGTGACGGAGTAAATGACGCGCCCTCCATAAAAAGCGCCGATATCGGCGTGGGAATGGGCATTACCGGCACAGATGTAACTAAAAACGTAGCGGATATGGTGCTTGCCGATGACAATTTCGCCACAATCGTGCTTGCCGTTTCGCAGGGGCGCAGGATATATGACAACATCCGCAAGGCAATACAATTCCTGCTTTCTTCAAACCTTGCCGAAGTGCTTTCCATTTTTACCGCGACACTGCTCGGCTTTACGATCCTGAAACCGGTCCATCTTCTATGGATAAATCTTATTACAGACTGTTTTCCGGCGCTTGCGCTTGGTACAGAGCCGGCGGAGGAGGGCATTATGGATCGTCCTCCCCGAAGCTCGGCCGAGGGGATCTTTGCCGGCGGCATGGGCGTGGATATCGCCGTTCAGGGCATAATAATCACGCTGCTTACGCTTGCCTCTTACTTGACCGGTCACCGGATAGAATCGGGACTTTGGGTGATAGCGGAAAGTCCCGACGGCATAAGCATGGCATTTCTTACGCTGTCGCTGGTGGAAATCTTCCACTCCTTTAATATGCGTTCGCGCCGCAGCTCGCTGTTGGGTATGAAATCAAAAAACCCTTCTCTGAATTTCGCAGCGATCGGTTCGCTGCTGGCAACAGTCCTTGTACTGTATGTACCCTTCCTGCGCAATGCATTCGGTTTTGAATATATTTCTCTTTTTGAATTTGCCGCAGCAACCGGTATCGCTGTGCTCATTCTGCCGATCATTGAAATTATTAAGCTTATACTCCGTAAAAAGGAGAAAAAAAGAAAAAGGGTGTAAAAAAGAGCCCGGGGCGTTCAAGGTTTTTGCTCTTGAACTCTCCGGGCGGCTTTTTTACACCCATATTATAGAATTCTTGCTTTTCTGCAGTCTGCGCTAAATGCAACAGCCCCCGGAAGACTTACTCCTCGTCAAGCTTTGCCTCCTGCTCCGCCTGTATATCAGGGAAG
>CAMFCK010000098.1 GCA_945948775.1 uncultured Clostridia bacterium | reverse complement strand
ATGTGTCGCATAGCGACAACATTTTTTGATTATTCGGCAGTCATTATATAAAATTGTTCGTAGTTTAAGGGCATAAACACAGAAAATCCGCCCGTGAAGGCGGATTTTCTGTGTTTAAACGTTATTTTATTAAAGCAAGTAAAATCAAGGTTTTTGCCCTTGAACGCTCTGGGCGGCTTTTTCACACCACCGTATGAAAAAATATTTTAATCAACTGATTCTATAAGCGCGTAATTTCCGTCCTTTCTCTGGTATACAACGTTCATTTCATCAGTTATGACATTTTTGAATACGAAAAAGCTGTGACCGAGAAGCCGCATCTGCAATACAGCCTCCTCCGGCGTCATGGGTTTTACTTCAAATCTCTTGGTTTTAACTATCTTATATTCGCTTACGTCCTCTCCCTCCTGATAGCTGCCGCCACTGATAAGCATGTTATCATTCAGCGCCTCGCGCTTTAATTTCTTTTCAAGCCTCGTCTTGTTTTTTCTGATCTGTCGCTCGATAACATCCACGATTTTATCCGCAGCGGTTTTAACATCTACATCGGTGACCTCAGCACGGTAAATCATGCCCCCGGCGTAGATTGAAGCTTCAACATACTCAAGGTCTTTGATCGTACCGGCTACTATGCGTGCCTCAGACTCATCCTTAAAGAACTTATCCAGCTTTGAAAGCTTTTTCTGGATGTATTCGACAGTCTGGTTCTCAAGGGTGATTTTTCTGGTAATGATGTTGAACTTCATGTGCTCATCTCCTTTGTGATTTTATGCCGAGATATTAATCTCATTATATATTTACCCTCTTTTGCGGCGGTTCAAACATTATTTTTGCACAAAAAAAGCGCAGCTTATCTTTATCCGCGCCATTTGTTTTTATATGTCCCCGGCGGTGAGCCGGTCACCCTTTTAAAGCATCTTATGAAGCTTGCATAGTCATTAAATCCGGAGAGATAGCAGGTTTCCGTAACATTATGCCCCTGCTGCAGAAGCTTCTGCGCATATACTATCCTGCGCGTGATGATATAGCTGTGTATTGTAGAATCGGTTTCCTCTTTAAAGACCTTGCTTAGATTGGATCTGCTCATGGAAAGCGCGCGCGCTATGGAATCGACACACAGATCTCCGGACAGATTTTCGTCGATATATTTTATGATGGGCAGAATGCGCGAAGCAATTGCACCGGGCATTACAGGCTTTGAGTTCTGGTACACAAGGTTGGTAAATACCAATAGCTGCAAAAGATATGAAAATGCCAGCACTTCATTGCCGAAGCCTGTGCCTATGGAGCAGTTTATTATGCTGTTTGCAAGCTGAACAAACGCCTCTATCTGCCGTTTGTCAAGCAAGACCATGTTGTTTTTCCCTGTTTCACGCTCAAAAAAGCATTTCATAAGCTGCTTTCCCTCGTCATGAAGGCTGTATATGCGCGCCGGATCAAAGCATACTGATATTCCGGAAAAATTCATATCCTCCATATCCGACAGCTTGCGCACCTCGTTCGGCGCAATGAGCAGCAGAGAACCGCGCGCCATATGATAACACGCCTGCTCAATATAATAATCGGCATGCTGTTCCAGCAGCAAGAACAGCTCGCACTCGTTCTTTGTGTGATAGCCGGCAGGCGTCGGGCTGCTGCCTGATACATATTCCGCCCGGATTCCAAAGGGTGTTAAAAGCCCCATAGCTAAGCTCCTTTCCTCTGAATAGTAATACTTCCATAGTATATAATAGACAATTTTTGCATATTTTGCAAGAAATTTTGCAAGAAATCTTAAAATAATATTTCATGTGTGTACAATACCACAATTGACGATCGTATATTTTTTGTTTTTCGACATAAAATTACAGACTTTACATAAAAGCTTTTTTGTGCTATTATATATGAAAGTAATGATTTGCACAGAAAGGTATAAGGTATATAATAATGTCAGAATTTCTTGACAGAATATCTTCCCCACGCGACATTAAGAAGCTGACGGTAGCTGAGCTTGATGTGCTTGCCGGAGAGATCAGGGAGTTTTTGGTGGAAAGTGTTACACGCACCGGAGGACATCTTGCATCTAATCTCGGCGTGGTTGAAATCACGCTGGCGCTTCTTGCGGTATTTGATACGCCGGAGGATAAAATAATATGGGATGTCGGGCATCAGTCGTATGTGTACAAGCTGCTCACGGGACGAAAAGAGAATTTCGCAACGCTGAGGAAGTTCGGAGGAATGAGCGGATTCCCCAAAACAGAGGAAAGTGTTTACGACTGCTTTAATACCGGTCACAGCTCGACGTCTGCATCGGCGGCAGTGGGAATGGCAAGAGCGCGGGATCTGCACGGAGATAAATATAACATTATTGCTGTGTTCGGAGACGGCGCGCTTACCGGCGGTATTATGTATGAGGCGATGAACGACGCCGGAAGAAGCAAGAACAAGGTTATTTATATATTAAACGATAACGCTATGTCGATTGCAAAAAATGTCGGTGCAGTTTCAAAATATCTCAGAGCGTTAAGGCAAAAGCCGCTGTATTTTAAGTCAAAGGAAGCAGTACTCGGAATTTTGTCCAGGCTTCCCAAGGGCGGAGCGCAGATGGCGCGGTTTATCCGTCGCGTTAAGCGCATAGTGCGTGCAACTATTTTGCCATCTACGATGTTTGACGATCTCGGATTTGATTATTACGGCCCTGTGGACGGGCATAACACCGAAGCGCTGATTAACGTATTTGAACATGCAAGAACAAGCGATAAATCGGTGTTTATACATGTGCTGACAAAAAAGGGAAAAGGATACCGCCCGGCAGAGAGCGATCCGCAGCGCTTCCACGGTATCGCTGCGGGAAATCCCGACAGCAGGGCAAGGGATTTTTCTGCGGTGTTCGGAGATAAGCTTGTTGAGCTTGCAGCAGAGAACAAAAGTATAGTTGCGGTGACAGGCGCAATGCCGGCGGGGACAGGGCTTCTTGAATTCAGAGCAAAATTCCGCGACAGATTTTTTGACGTCGGTATAGCTGAGGAACATGCGGTGACCATGTCGGCAGGTCTTGCCGCGTCAGGCATGATCCCGGTAGTGCCGCTGTATTCAAGCTTTCTGCAGAGGGCATATGACCAGACGCTGCACGATGTCTGTCTGCAAAAGCTGCATGTGGTATTCCCGATAGACCGCGCCGGAGTAGTCGGTGCGGACGGAGAAACGCATCAGGGAATGTATGATATTTCATTTTTGTATGCCATGCCGGATATGACGATACTGTCGCCGTCCTGTTACAAAGAGCTTGAACAGATGCTGGATTATGCGGTGAATATTCACAATGCGCCGATTGCTATTCGTTATCCGCGCGGCTGCGAGGCACCGGAAAGCTGCGCGCCGGACTTCTGCTTCGGCAGAGGGTACTGCCTTGCACAGGGCAGCGACGCGGTGATATTTACAACAGGAAGAATGGTCACAACAGCGCGTAACTGCGCAGCGTTGTGCGAAAAGGCGGGCATAAGCGTTCAGATATGCGTATTCCCTACGATAAAGCCGCTTGACGTACAGATGATAAAGGATGCGGCATATGGAAAGAAGCTTGCGGTAACAATAGAGGACGGTGTGATTTACGGAGGCTTTTCTGCTGCTGTTTCAATGCTGATGAGCACAGAAAAAGATATGCCCCGGCTTTTGATAAAGGCGTTTTTGGACAAGCCGTTGCCTCAAGGAAGCATTGCGGAGCTTGATAAGATGTCCGGTATGGACGCCGAAACGATATTTAACGAAATCAGGGAGAAGATAAATGAGCGATAAGGTACGGCTTGACGTGCTGCTGCATGATTTGGGGCTTTGCGAGAGCAGAGAGCGTGCAAAGGCGCTTATTATGGCAGGGCAGGTGTATGTCAAAAATCAGAAATGCGATAAGCCGGGTGAACAGGTGAGCGCGGATACTGTGCCGGAGATCAGGGGCGAAACGCTTAGGTATGTAAGCCGCGGCGGACTCAAGCTTGAAAAGGCAATAAAGGAGTTCGGACTTCGTCTTGAAGGCGCAGCCGCGATGGACATAGGCGCGTCAACGGGCGGCTTTACCGACTGTATGCTGCAAAACGGAGCGAAAAAGGTTTTTGCAGTAGATGTCGGCTACGGACAGTTTGCATGGAAACTGAGAAGCGACAAAAGGGCTGTCAATATGGAGAGAACAAATATCCGATATGTTGAACCGGAGGATATAGGCGAGCCGCTTGATTTTGTGTCGGTGGACGTATCCTTTATATCGCTTGGGCTGGTACTGCCTGTCGCATACAAACTGCTGAAGGACGGCGGCAAAGCTGTTGCGCTTATAAAGCCGCAGTTTGAGGCGGGACGGGAGCAGGTAGGCAAAAAGGGTGTTGTCCGTGATAAAAAGGTACATTGCTCTGTTATCAGAAATGTGCTTGCAAAGGCGCACGAAGCAGGCTTTGGAGTGCTTGCGCTTTCCTTTTCACCCATAAAGGGACCGGAGGGGAATATAGAATATCTTGTATATCTTGAAAAGAATTCGGATGCGGATAATATAGGCGAAAAGGAGATCGGCGAGGTGGTTGCCGCTTCGCACGAAACGCTGTAAGGAGATAAGCAAATGCGGTTATATGATGATATAGTTGCGAGTGCAGACAGAGCGATTGCGCGCTCATATGCCAAAATTAATCTTACGCT
>CAMFCK010000097.1 GCA_945948775.1 uncultured Clostridia bacterium | reverse complement strand
GCCGCAAAGCCGTGTATTTTTTTATCCATCATCAAAAGCCCGCTGCGCAGCGCTTCGCATACAAACTCAGGCAGAACGCTGTCAATTTCCTCCGGCACAACACCGGGCAGATAGGTCGGTACAACCTCCTTGAAAGCAATGGTTTTTTTGTGCTCGAGAAAGTCCCCCACAGTTTGAGCAGGAGCGCGCCAACATCCGGTCAGACCAAACGCCTTTTGCTCAATTTCACGCTGAAAGCGTATTACGGCAAGCGGATCGTCTTCTCCGACCTCCTCCGGATCTACTCCTGCCAAAAGCGCACTGTTTGCATTTCTGCCCTTTCGCGAGGAATAGCTCATACCGTTTGTCACTATTCCTCCCCGTTCTGACGCCGCCGCGACAACATAACCTCCAGGACACATACAAAAGGTATAAAGAGACCGCCCGTTCGGCAGGTGTACTGCCAACTTGTAATCAGCAGGCGGCAGTCTGTCTGCAAAGACGCCGTACATCGCCTTTGAAATAAACTCTTGGGAATGCTCTATCCTCACACCCACAGAAAATGGCTTTCCTGTCATCACTACGCCGCGCTTAAAAAGCATTTCCACAGTATCTCTTGCACTGTGTCCTATGGCAAGAACAATATCCCGTGCAGGAAGCTCTTGTATTCCCTCTGCCGTTTCAAGCACCGCGCCTACAGCCTGACCTTTGTCAACCGCAATATCACTAAGCTTTGTATTAAACCGCACCTCTGCGCCAAGTCTTATAATATCTTCACGCATATTCCTGACAATGCCGCGTAGCTTATCAGTACCTATATGAGGCTTGGAATCTATGAGTATATCTTCCGGTGCTCCGTATCGTACAAATTCGCTAAGAACCGCCCTTATGCGTCTGTCCTTTGTCCCAGTTGCAAGCTTGCCGTCCGAGAATGTGCCGGCACCGCCCTCACCGAACTGAACATTAGTATCAGGATTAAACGCTCCGTCCTTCCAGAAGTTTTCCACCTCGGCTGCGCGCGTATCAACATCTGCTCCGCGCTCTATCAAAATCGGTCTGTGACCTGCACGGGCAAGAAACAGAGCGCAGAACAAGCCTGCCGGTCCGCTTCCGACCACCAGCGGACGGTACTTAAGCGGCGGGCAATTCGGAAATTCGTATATATTCTCCTGCGCACGAGTTACTGTGCGTATATTCTTTTTTAAAACTGCGGCTTCATCCTTCACGCCAACGTCAATGCTGAGAACATAATGCACATCACCCGTATGTCTTGCGTCCACAGCGCGCCGTACTGTTTTGATTTGTGTTATATCCTCTGTCTGCAAAAATCTTTTTACTCTTGACAAAAGCTGTTCCTCGGTTTCATCAAGTTCAGAACGGAATCCTGTTATTCTCAGCATATTTCCTCCTGTATCAGTCCGGCGGCCGCAAGTCCGGCGGTTATTCCGCTGCTCCATGCCCAGCCGAGATTATACCCGCCGCATGCTCCGTCGCAGTCAAGGATCTCTCCCGCAAGATATGCACCGGCACAAATTTTTGACTGAAACGTATCCGTGTAAATTTCCGAAAGAGGTACTCCTCCGGCAGTAACCTGAGCATTATCCCATGATAGTGTTGACTCCGCGCCAAGCCTCATACCCTTAACCGCCGAGGCTATTTTTTTTATATCCCTGTACGACAGTCCGGACGCAGGCGATGTAAGATTAACCTCCGACGCCGCTTTAATCAGCTGCTGGGCTACCCTTTTGGGAACTATTCCAAGCGCAATATCCTGAACCTCGCGCGGCCGACTGCGCGCCCGTTCAAGCAGATAAACTATATGCTCAAAGCTATACTGTTCAGAAAAATCAATCTTAAGCTCAAAGCCGCTGCCGCCGCGCATAAAGCCCGAAAGCTGCATCACGGCTATTCCGCTGACTCCGTAATCGGTAAACTGTATCTCGCCGCTTTCATGAGCGACTGTTGCGCCGTTTTTTATAAGAGTTATTCCTGCCTTGCACCTTATACCCTTTAGCGCGCGTGCGAATGCGCCTTTTGTACGTATAGGAACAAGCGCAGGATAAAGCGGCGTTACACTATGCCCAAGCTTTCTCGTCAAAGCATAGCCGCTCCCGTCCGAGCCCGTTTTCGGCGCCGCCTTACCTCCGCAGGCAATAATTACCGCATCAGCGTGCGCACAGGCACCGTTTGAAAAATCCAGCTCAAAGCCGTCTGCCCTTTTTCTTATGCCGGAGCAGTCAAAGCCGCACCGAAAAGCCACGCCTCGCTCCGCAGCAGAATATCTGAGTATATCAAGCACAGCTGCCGCCTGATTGCAGTTAGGATAAACTCTGCCCTCTGTCTCTACCCTCATAAGCAGTCCTAATTCTTCAAAAAAATCCATAATTCTGCTTGCAGGAAACGCGTCAATTACTCTTTTTGCCGCCGCCATATCGGAATGATAAGCGCCGGCAGCAGTATTGGTATTTGCAAGATTGCATCTGCCGTTTCCCGTTTGCAAAAGCTTTTTTCCGACGCGCTCATTCTTTTCAAAAACCGTCACCTGTGCATTTTCTGCGGCAGACACAGCAGCTGCAAGGCCTGCCGCGCCTCCGCCGATTACCGCAATATGTTTCTTATTCATCTTTTGTTCTGTTCTTCTCCTCACGGGCAATAATATAGTCCTCAAAAATCATCTTAAGCACTATTGAAACCGGGACGGAAAGCACCATTCCCCATACCCCGAATAATCCACCGCCTACGGTTACCGCAAATATTATCATCAGCGGACGAACCTTAAGCATATTTCCCATGATTTTCGGTCCGATAAGGTTGCTGTCAATCTGCTGAAGCACCAGCAGCAGGATCCCCACCCACAGTCCCTTCAGCCAGCCGCCTGTAAGCAATGTAACGATAATAGAAAGCACTACCGCGATTATCGCTCCGCAATATGGAATCAAATTCAAAACGCCAATCATTGTGCCCAGAATTATCGCATACTTTACTCTTAACAGGCTCATGGCAACTGTGCTTAAAATTCCGATAGTAAGTCCGTCAAGCACTACGGAAAAGATATACTTTGAAAAAATGTCGTTAATTCTTGCTATATAAGAAAGCGTCCGTATAACGTGCTGCTCCGGCAAAAATGCGCTCATAACACGTTTTATTCTGTCGCCGATATAATTTTTGTCAATGAGCATATAAACAGAAATAATAACTGAAATAAATACGCTGATAACGCTTGATGTCGCATTTATAATGCCCTGCGCATATTTGCCAAATTCCGAAAGCTGAATATTGGTAAAGAATTTCTGCATTGCGTCTATCATGGACTGTTTGTCAATATTTATCAGATTGATACCGAGCTTATTCTGCCATTGCGTAATCTGCTGTATTATCAAGTCAAAATAATACGGTATGCTGTAGTACAGATCCATAATATTCTGATACACCGCAGGCACAACCAGCCGTAATAATACTGTCAGAAAAAGCATGACAAGAATATACACAAGCAGTATCGAAATGCCCTTGACATGTTTTTCCAGAAAACCGTTTTGTGATTTTAAAAGAAGCGTCTGCATATGGCGTATGGGAAGATTGAGCAGATACGCTATTATAAAACCGGATATGAACGGAGTCATTGCAGAAAGCACTTTTCTGAAAAAATCAAAAATAAAATTAAAATTATCAACCGTTTTATATGCTATTATCAATCCTACTGCAAATAAAAAAGCGAGTATCCATGTTGAATATTTTCTTCCCTTGCCCACAATAATTTCCCAACCTTTCCGCAGCTGTACGCCTGATCCTTTGTATATTAAAATCTTACGGACTTAATAATGCTTTATTTTTCCCTGAAAATGCTCTCAAAATCCGTAAAAACTGCTTTTGTCCGTTTCCATAAAGAGCAAGGGAGCCGCAGACTGTCAGTCTGACAAGACCCCCTTGCTTCGATGGCGTTATTCATCTGAATTTAGCTTACAATAATAATTGAAGTTGCTTCAAAAGCACCGTTGGTTATTGTTCCGTATACCGAAACAACATTACCCTCCTTTAAGTCCTTAAAGCTCTTGCTTACGCCAGCTGCTGTAATAAAGGTTGTTTTTGAATCCTTGCAGTATATGGTTTCCTCATAGGTGCTGCCCGCGCTGTCAACAGCTCTGACTCTTATAAATCCAAAGGATGAATTTACATTTGTAATGGTTCCGCTGATATTTCCGGAGGTAGACTGCGAGGTAAGAGTGGAAATTTTGGTAACCGCGCTGCTTTCGGTCGTAAGAGTAACCTTATCGCCTACTCTGAAATCATAAAGCGTTCCCGCTTCGCCGTTTACAGAAATAGCAACATCATTGGAAACATCATAGGTGATTTCTTCGCCGTTGACAAGAACAGCTATTGTCGGTGCGGAGGAAATATTCACCGCACGGATGGTGCCTTCCACTGTTTTCTTGCTCGATTGAGCTGCTATTTTGGATACAATACCGTATTCAAGCGTTATTGTTACGGTGTCGCCGCGGTAAACGGAGTTCATGTCAACAGCTTCTCCGTCCTTCATGACCTGCACCTTGCTGCCTATCACAAGCTCCATACCGTCATAAGCCTCGTCCGAATGGCTGATTGTGACAGTCGGCTCGCTGAGATTATAGTTTACAGCCTCAATTACTGCGTTTTTAATAGTAGTAGTCTTGTCGATTGCAGCGATAGCATTCACAACGCCGTCGGAA
>CAMFCK010000096.1 GCA_945948775.1 uncultured Clostridia bacterium | reverse complement strand
GGGGACGCGAAGCGGTTACACATTATTCGCCGATTGAGCATTTTGAACGCTATACCTTGGTTGAATGTGTGCTTGAAACGGGCAGAACGCATCAGATAAGGGTGCATATGGCTTCAATCGGACATCCGATAGCGGGCGACAAGGTATACGGCGCGCGCCATGACGGCATAAAGGCGGACGGACAGCTCTTATTTGCGAAAACGCTTGGATTTGTCCACCCGAAAACCGGTGAATATATGGAGTTTTCTGCCGAGCTTCCGTGCTATTTTTCAGATATACTGAATAAACTTAGAAAATAATCACACTGTCTTTTTGAAAGGATTGGTATATATGTCAAAAATTAAGGTTTGCATCATATTTGGCGGAAAATCGCCGGAGCACGATATTTCATTAAAATCAGCCGCATCGGTTATAAAGAATCTTGATAAGGACAAATACAAGCCTATTTTTATAGGTATAACAAAAAAAGGCGAATGGTATCTGTACAGCGGCAAGCCGGAGAATATTGAAAACGACGGCTGGTTAAAGGATAAATCCAAACTGAAAAGAGCTGTGATTTCGCCGGATGCCGGAGACAAAGCGATACTTGTTTTTAACGGAAAGGAAATAAAAAAAATCAAGCCGGATATTGTTTTTCCCGTTCTCCACGGCGAAAACGGTGAGGACGGAACCATTCAGGGACTTTTAGAGCTTTCCGAAATTAAGTATGTAGGAATGGGCGTACTTTCATCTGCGGTTGCAATGGATAAGGCTTATGCAAAAATAATATTCAAGCATGCCGGGATTCCGCAGGCGGACTGGGTGGTAGTACAAAAAAGAGAACTGGAAAATGTGAATCTGATATGCGACAAAATAGAGGAAAAACTTGGATATCCGTGCTTTGTAAAGCCCTGCAATACCGGATCGTCGGTCGGCGTCGGTAAGGCGCACGGCCGCGGCGAGCTTGTAGAGGCGCTTAATAATGCATTCGATTTTGACCGAAAGGTAATAGTTGAGGAATACATACAGGGGCGTGAGGTAGAATGCTCCGTCCTTGGAAATGATGAACCAGAGGCGGCTGAGGTAGGAGAGATTATACCAACTGTTGAATTTTACGATTTTGACGCGAAATACAAGGATTCATCAACTGAGTTACAGATACCGGCAAAGCTTACTCCGGATACACGCGATAAAATCCGGAAGTTCGCTGTTGAGGCATTTAAGGCGGTTGACGGAAAAGGACTTGTAAGAGCGGACTTCTTTGTTAGAAATTCCGACGGAGGGGTTATATTGAACGAGGTAAATACAATGCCCGGCTTTACAAACATAAGCATGTATCCCAAGCTGTGGGATGCGATGGACTTAGGCTACACAGAGCTATTGGACGAATTGATTCGACTTGGTTTTGAGGCATAAAATAAAGCGGAGTTGCCGCTATTAAGAGGAGTATTTTTTGTGAATAACAGCAGTATCGGAGTTTTTGATTCCGGACTTGGAGGTCTTACTGCGGTCAAAAGCATACGCGAAAGGTTTCCGCATGAGAATATAATATATTTTGGAGACACCGGCAGACTGCCATACGGAACCAAAACCGACGAAACGATAAAAAAATATGCCGCAAGCGACATAAGGTTTCTTTTAAGCCATAATGTCAAGCTTGTAATCATTGCCTGCGGCACAGCCAGCTCTGTTGCGCTTGAAGATATGCAGCGGCAGTTTGATACACAGGTTGTCGGTGTTGTTGAGGCGGCGTGCACTGCGGCTGTCAAAGCCTGCAAAAACGGTAGAATAGGTGTTATCGGTACAAGCACGACAATCAAAAGCGGTTCGTATCTGCGCGGTATAGCTGATCTGAACAGCCATATAGAAGTCTATTCCAAGGCGTGTCCGCTTTTTGTGCCGTTGGTGGAAAACGGACATTTTGACAGCGAGGTAACGCGCATCATCACAGATGAGTATATAAGGGAAATACGTGATAAGGACGTAGATACGCTTATTCTCGGATGCACCCATTATCCGCTTCTGGCAAAGACAATAGGCGAATATATGGGCTCGGGAGTGACGCTTATAAACCCGAGCGAGGAGCTTGCAAAGATGCTTTCGGGTATTCTTGGCAGCGATAATCTTGCCGATTCTGCAAACGCAGGCAGATGCGAGTATTATGTAAGCGATGATGAGAAGGGCTTTGCCGAGCTTGGCGGAGTATTTCTGCAAAGGAAGATAGATGGTCAGGTGAGAAAAATTGACATTGAAAAGTATTAAAGAAAATGCTATAATAACTATAAAGTCAAAGCAGACCGCACACGGTGTCACCGAAACGATGGAATTTACGACCGCAGGAAGCTTTTATATGCGCGGTGCGAAGTATTATATTTTTTATAATGAAAACGAGGAAATGGGTATGTCTGACTGCAGCGTGATGCTCATTGCAGACGGCGATACTGTTACTATGAAGAGAAGCGGAGCTTTTGAACTTAAGCTTATTTATAATGCCGGGCAAAGCCAGAGCGTGGTTTACTATATGCCGTTTGGGGAGGTAAATATGACGCAGACAACCTATAGCGTCGAATGTGATGTGTCCGATTCCGGCGGCGAAATAAGAGTATGCTATATGCTTTGCATGGGTATTGAGGAGCAGATCAATGAACTGACAATTAGGGTTGGAAGGCAAAAAGAATAACGGAAGGAATGATATTACAGATGAAGTTAAAAAAAATCATCGCAGCTGCGATTGCTCCGATGCTTATAAGCCTGCCTGCCGGAGCTGAGCAGAATGAGGAATCGCGTTATTTTGACGTGCTTACCGATTATGCGGCAAATTTGTATATTGATGACAGCATTACGTCTGACGAACTGCTAAGAGCTGCCGTTGAAGATATTCTCAAGGATAATCCTGAGCTTATGTATACGATGATTAAAGCTGCTTTCAGCAGCCTTGATGATTACAGCGAATTTTACACAAGCGATGAGTACAGACAATATTATCAGCAGCTGAATAAGATATTTTACGGCATGGGAGTTATTATCCAGAGAAGGGATGACAAAATAGTAATTGTGCGTGTTTTTGACGGCGGAGGCGCTCAGGCAGCAGGAATACTTGAGGGAGATATACTGCTTGAGGCTGAAGGACAGTCTGTTGACGGCATGACGCTGGAAAGCATTTCTGCGCTTATTGCCGGCGAGGAGGGAACAACTGTCAATGTTAAAATAATGCGAGCAGACGCTGAGCTTTCCTTTAACGTTGAGCGCAGACGCGTTGATGAATCGACTGTCGGAGCGCTTGTCCTTCCGTCAGATATTGGATATATAGAGATAACAAGCTTTGCTGAGGGAACATATGATGAGTTTGCTGAGGCTTTGGCAGATTTTAAGGAAAATAATATTAATAACATTATTTTGGACCTGCGCAATAATCCGGGCGGAATGCTGTCTTCAGTAATTGATGTTGCGCGTCTGATTGTACCGGAGGGCGTTATTGTACAGACTATGTACAGAAATGAAGAGGAAAATCAGACCTTTTATTCTGATTTGAAAAATTCCGAGTATAAATTTGCCGTTTTAGTAAACGAAAATACTGCGTCGGCGGCTGAGGTGCTTACGGGTGCCCTGCAGGATTCAGGCGCCGGCTATGTTATAGGAACTACGACATACGGCAAAGGCGTTATTCAGAATATATTCAATCTGAAAACAGGCGATGCATTTAAGATTACAACAGGACATTATCTTACCCGCGACGGACATGATATAAACGGGGTTGGAATTGATCCTGACGAAACTGTGGAAAATCCGCTCAGACCTATTGACCTTTCTCTTTACGAAGAATTTGACTATAAGACAAAATGGCACCTCGGCGAACAGGGTACGGGAGTTCTTGCTGCAAAGCAGCGGCTTAGGGTTCTTGGATATTATTACGGCGAGATAAACGATATATTTGATGAAGAGCTTGAGCGAGCGGTATATGCGTTTCAGGATGCGGAGGAAAAGCTGTATCCCTACGGTGTGCTTGACCTATCGACACAGGCTACAATGGAAAACAGATTCTATGTAATTGAAGTTGAAACGGACGAGCAGTTATATACTGCATATGAGTATCTCGGCGGAAACAGAGAAGATTTAGAATAACATTTGAAATCACCTCATACGATAAGTATGAGGTGATTTTCATATGAAAAGGGTTTTGCTGATTTTGGTTATTATGCTGTCAGTACCGCGGGTGTGCCATGCGCTGGAGGTGTCGGCGCATTCGGCGTGTCTGATTGCGGTGGACAGCGGTCAGATTATC
Source organism: uncultured Clostridia bacterium (assembly GCA_945948775.1). Taxonomy (GTDB): domain Bacteria; phylum Bacillota; class Clostridia; order UBA1381; family UBA1381; genus HGM11525. The sequence continues at coordinate 423 of CAMFCK010000096.1, read as the reverse complement.
TTTGCAAAAGCGGAAAAAGAGCGTGCTCCGATGGCAAGCACAACAAAAATAATGACCGCGCTTTTGGCAGCAGAATACGGAAAATGGGAGGAGGAGGTGTACGTATCTTTGAATGCGCAGAACCAGGAGGGTTCAAAAATCTATCTTGCTGCGGGAGATAAAATGAGCTTGTATGATATGGTTTGCGGGATGATGCTGAACTCAGGCAATGACGCTGCAATGGCAATTGCAGAACATATTTCCGGCAGCTCGGAAGCCTTTGCAAAGGAAATGACAGAGCGTGCTAAGGAACTGGGCGCCGATGACACTCAGTTTAAAAATCCGAACGGACTGGATGCTGACGGACATTATTCTACCGCATGGGATCTTGCACTTATAGCAAGAGAGGTGATTCGCAATGAAACATTAAGTGAAATAGTAAAG
>CAMFCK010000095.1 GCA_945948775.1 uncultured Clostridia bacterium | reverse complement strand
TCTCCGTCCGAAAGGCGCAGGCAGAACCGTTCTCCCACGCAAAGCTCGTCTACCGAGCGTATCAGCGCTCCTGCTTCATCTGTCGCAATGGCAAATCCGCGCGTCATGACCTTCAGCGGTGAAAGCGCGTCCAGCTTTGCCGCAAGCTCTGCCAGCGATTTACGCTTTCTCAGCGCTGCCATTGAAAATCCTTTCTCGCACCTCTTTGCATAGTCGTCTATTCTCTGCCTCAGCTCGTCAACACGCTCAGCAGGATTTCGCGGCGTAAGCCTTGCAAGCCGCAAAGACTGTGTTTCCAGAAGCTTTGCCATATAATTTGTCATTCTGACGCCCGTTGCGGCAATCCGAGATAAAAGCTCAGTCTGCGACGGAACTGAAAGCTCAGCAGCCGCCGACGGAGTAGGCGCGCGCATATCCGAAACAAAATCGGCAATGGTGAAGTCGGTTTCATGTCCGACCGCAGATATGACCGGAATTTCCGATGCGAAAATCGCCCTGGCCACTACTTCCTCATTGAACCCCCACAAATCCTCTATTGAGCCGCCGCCGCGCCCGACTATAAGCACGTCTGCCGCCTTAAGACGATTAAACAGCTCAATTCCCTCGACAACGCTCTGTGCCGCGCCGGCACCCTGCACCAGCGCCGGATAAATCAGTATTTCAGCATAAGGATACCTTCGCGATATAACATTTATAATATCGCGTACAGCCGCTCCCGTCGGTGCGGTAACAACTCCGACACGTTCAGGATACTGCGGAATCGGCTTTTTAAACCTTTCCTCAAAAAGCCCCTCCTGGGCCAGTCTTTTTTTCATCTGCTCAAATGCTATATAAAGATCTCCTACGCCGTCCGGGATCATCTCGTTAATATAGAGCTGATATGAGCCGCCTGCCTCATACACCGAAATTCGTCCGCGTGCAAGCACTCTCATCCCGTCCTCCGGCATAAAAGCAAGTCGTGAAGCCGCACTTTTAAACATGACGGCCTTCAGCACGCCACCCTCATCCTTCAGAGTAATATACATATGTCCGGAATAATGAAGCTTAAAATTTGAAATTTCACCCTTTATCCATATATCGTTCAGTATTATATTATTGTCAAGAATTTTTTTTATATAGCTGTTTATTTGACTTACGGTCGCTATTTTCGGCTCCGTATTCCTCACTCCTCCTGTTTTCCCACAACTCCTGCCAGAACACCGTTGACAAATGCCGGCGCATCGTCCTCTGCGTACTTTTTCGCCAGCTCAACCGCTTCGTTTATTGCCACCTTCTCCGGCACGTCCTCAGCATAGCCTATTTCATATGCCGCAAGCAGCAGTATTGCAAAAACTGCCCTTGACAGGCGCTGCGCTGTTCTGTTCGCAGGCAGAACTGCTGAAATCCTTTCAACAAGCTCCTCCCTGCGTTCACACACACCGTAAACCGTACCCTTTATATAGGTAAGATTATCTATGCTTTCAGGAGATTCCTCCAGCATCTGTTCAATCAAAAATTCCGGTTCTTCACTATTCTGACTCATCTGAAATATAAGTGAAAAGGCCTGCTCGCGCGCCTGGCTTCTGGTCTGTCGTCTGCTCATTATGTTTCCTCCCGGTATAATTTAATTCGAGGTACTGCCAAAACCGCCGTTTCTTACTGCTGTGACGTCGTCGTCATAGGTAAGTCCGAACGGAATGAACACTCCCTGTGCAAACGCAGCTCCGCGCTCTATTACAAGCTTTTTACCATCGCGGCTGTCATTTGTCATTTTAATGAATATATGTCCCTCATTGCTGGAATAATAGTAATCACTGTCTATAACTCCAACGGTATTGTCAAACTGCAGCCGATACTTAAAGCCGAGTCCGCTGCGCGGATATAGCATAAGCACCCAGCCCTCGTCGATTTTTACCCTGATACCGGTTGCAAGCTTTACGCTTTCACCCGGAGCCAACTCGATTTTTACCGGTGCAAAAAAATCATAGCCTGCGGAGCCGCGCGTAGCACGCACTGGGAGCTTTATTGCCTCATATTCCCCGCTGCATTCTTCTGCGCGCGCTTCTTTATATATGTCAAAACTGACCTTTTGAAAATTTGCTATTCTGTTCATGAATTTATAACCCCTTAATTACGCATAATACCTTTATCAGCGGATAACCCAATATTGACAAGGAGCAGAACAATGCATACCGAAAAATTCAACCTGTTGAAAACCTGTACCATACTGTTTTTTCTCGGCAGAAAAGTAAAACGCAAGACGCGCAGACTTAACCGCTGTATAAGCAGCGGCAGCCTATGCAGCAAACGCACAGTACGCGCCGCCTCAGAGTTAGAGCATGCTCTATCTGCCTTTCATCTGAACGAACACAAAGCTATTCGTCTTTTTCTCCGCCTTTCGGCCCGGCAATAACAACCACCTCAAGCACACGCTGATCCTCAGTTTTTGTGACAGTTACCGTAAGATTTTCATATTTGAAGCTGTCGCCCTGAACCGGAACCTTGCCGAGCATTTCCATTACCCAGCCGCCGACTGTGTTGCTTTCCGGCTCATCATGTATGTCAAAAAGCTCGAACAGCTTTTCACAGTTAGCGCCGGCTCTTGCACGGTAGCAGGTATCGGAAAACTTTGTAAAGTCCTCCATTACTCTGTCATGCTCATCCCATATTTCGCCGACAAGCTCTTCTAACATATCCTCAAGCGTAACTATACCAACCGTACCTCCGTACTCATCTGTCACAACGGCAAGGTGTGATTTTTTTGCCTGCAAAAGCGTTAAAAGCACCGACACCTTCATTCCCGGCACAACAAAAGTTACCGGTTTTATAGCCGTTTCAAGCGGCAGTCCCGCACCCATGATCTGATGCTGGAAATCCTTATGGTTGAGTACACCGATAATATTATCTATCGTATCTTCGTAGACCGGCAGACGCGAATATCCGCTGTTCTCAAAGGCGGATCTAATTTCCTCGGTCGAATCGGTTATATCTACAGCCACTACATCGACTCTCGGAGTAAGAATATCAGACACATCCAGTTCATAAAATTCGATAGCGTTCTTTATAAGATCGCCCTCATCCTCATCAATACTTCCGTCGTTGGTTGCCTCCTCCACCATTGTTAGTATTTCATCATCGGTTATAGAGCTTTCGCCCTTCACCTTGATAAAACCGGCAAGGATATTCTTTATTCCCGTAAACAGTGCGCACAGCGGCGTTAGGACAAATATCAATGCGCGTATTATAGGCGCAGAAAACATGGCAAAGCGTTCAGGTGCCTCCTTGGCAAGACTTTTCGGGCATATTTCACCGAAAATCAGCACCACCACAGTCATGACTATCGTTGACAGCGCAACGCCGTTTTGGGGAAAATATGTTATAAAAAGCGTAGCCGCGATAGATGATGACAGTATATTCACTATATTGTTTCCAATGAGTATAGATGTAAGCAGCTTATCGTATTTATCGCACAGCCCAAGCGCCATACCTGCCCTTTTATTGCCGTTTTGGGCAAGGTTTTTGAGTTTAATGCGGTTTAATGACGAAAAAGCTGTTTCCGTTGCGCTGAAATAAGCCGAGCCTATTATAAGCAGACCGATAAATATTATCAGTGATATGTCACTATCCATTTGTTATTCTTTTTTACCCCTTTCTTCTATAAACACCGAAACCGGGACTTTGTTCCGCCGGTATAAAAGCGCGTATCAGTCCTCTTTTGAGGCAAGATAAGCATTTATTTCCTCTACCAGCTTATCAGCGTCCGCGCCATGTACCATGCAAGCCATTTCGAGACTCTCTCCATTTGCCGACGGGCAGCCCAGGCAATGCATTCCTGCCTTGATCATATACTCCGCCGTACCGGCGTCAAGCTCAAGTATCTCACGGATAATCATGTCTTTAGTTATTTTTTTCATTTTCTTTCTTCCTTTCCTCCGCTCACGCGGTCATCTCAATAATTTTATTAAATTCCGGTCCGTCAATCGTTTCCTTTTCAAGCAACGCCGCTGCTACAGCGTCAAGCCTTGCGCGGTTCCTTGTAAGCAGATCAACTGCCGTATTATACTGTGTTGAAACAATTTTGCGTATCTCGCGGTCAATTTCGCCCGCCACGCTTTCAGAATAGGTTTTAGAATGTCCCAGATCGCGACCGAGGAAAATTTCTTCTCCGTCGTCATAGCAGACAAGACCGACGCTCTCACTCATGCCGAATTTGGTTACCATCTCATGAGCAAGATGCGTGGCGGTTTTTATATCCTGCGACGCGCCTGTCGTAATATCATCAAGTACAATCGACTCCGCGGCGCGCCCTCCGAGTGCAACGGCAATTCTTATAAGAAGATCTCCTCTGGTTGTATACGAATTATCCTTCTCCGGCAGATACATAGTGTATCCTCCTGCACGTCCGCGCGGTATAATAGAAATCTGCGAAACCTGCTCCTTTTTTGATAAAAGCTTCACTACCAAAGCATGCCCCGCCTCATGGTATGCTGTTATACGCTTTTCGTCATCCATTATTACATGCGATCTCTTTTCCGGCCCCATCAGTACCTTTATATTCGCGTCGGCGATATCCTCTTTGTCAATCTTTTCCTTGTTTCTGCGTGCCGCGAATATTGCCGCCTCATTGAGTATATTTTCAAGCTCTGCACCGGTACAGCCGGCAGTTGCCTCTGCAAGCTCCTTTAAGCTCACGTCGTCTGCAAGCGGCTTATTC
>CAMFCK010000094.1 GCA_945948775.1 uncultured Clostridia bacterium | reverse complement strand
TGCCTATGCCGGTTGTTTCTCATAATATATATTATACACCTTCGCCGGGAGAAACGCAATGCTTAATTGCTTCTGATTTAATATTTGTATCAGGAAAACTTAAAAATTCTTTTAATGCTTGTTTTTATTTGCTCCGGAGCTCATGAACTTGTCCGAACCCCTTTAAAAATTCGCAAATTCTGTAAAGCTGCAATGCAAAGCGTTGTTTTCTTAATCTGTTCACTTTTTTGTGAAAATAAACACTTGAAATGAAAACACAGTAAATGCATAATAAAATCAGTTGGGAAAACAAGAAAGAGAAGGGAGATTTTATATTATGAAAAGGTATTTGGCATTATTGGTTGCACTGTCAATGGCGGCTTCTTTGTTCTGCGCGCCGCCGGCATTTGCAGCCGTGCAGGAGACGGTAAACTTCAATGACGGGAAGGCACTCTATTCCGGAAATGCGGATATGACGGCAGAGGTCGTAAGCTTGTCCGACGACAACAAGGCAGTAAGATTTACATCGACCTCAGATGCACTTACTAACAATTCAAAAGCCTTGAGATATTCAAAGACTTATGTGGCTGCGGATACGGCGGTATTCTCTTATGATTTCATGGTAGAGGATCTGCAGTCCGGCAACAGCGAAGGCGCAGCAATCAGCATGGCGTATAAACTCAACGGGGGATACTGGCTGTGGGCACCGCAGGTTATGGCAAACAAAACCTTTGGCTCGGCAACGTGGGAGACGGGCAAGTGGTACACCGTTAAATACTATGCTAATGTTGAGGACAGCACTATATCAGCCACACTTACTGACAAGCAGACTGGCAGTGAGGTGACCGCCTATGCTCCTACATATGTGAATTCCGGCGATGTTGTAAGGGGCTTTTGGCAAATAGAGCTTCACCCTCTTATCAAGGGAAGCATACTGATAGATAATCTTTGCTGGGCAAGCGAAAATTCAAAGGTTGTCATTACAAGTCCCATCGAGGGTTCACTGGTGAATTTTGACGATCCGCTGAAGGTTTCGGCGTCAATTCCGTTGGGCGCGACCTCCGCTGTTTTGAAGATAAACGGCGTAGAAATAGAAACTCTTAATAATATTGCAGAAAATGAAAATATAACCTTTGCCGATGCAGATCTTGGCGAGGTGGGCTCATATGGTGAAATTGACATTGAGGTTGAGGCAAACTACGCAGATAAAACTCTCTCGGCAGCGAATACATATACGGTCAAGGCATTTGATACAACCCGTATATTTGCCGGCGTACCCCCGATCGGAATTTGGACTTTGACGACAGATTATGTGGCGGGAGGCGGTGAAGTACCAACTTCATCATCTTCAAACTATAAATTTGAAAATGATGAAGAACATACATATTTGAAGGCAACAGCCCTGGTTGACAGCCCGAATTATGTAAGAATGCCGCGCATACAATACCGCAAGCCGGTTAGTGGAGGCATTGTTGAATTCGGCTTTAAGATGAAGCTTGAACAACCGGAAGGAATATCGAAAATAGCAATAGACAACCAGGACGCAGCAAAAGGCTGGGTTCTCTTTAAACCTATTATGGAGAACGGAAAGTTTTACGGTGAAAGTGAGCTTGCAAAGGAAAATACAGAATATACTGTAAAAGCGATATATGATATGGATAATAAAACAGTTACCGTGACGCTTGACGGCAAGGAGCTGTTTACTGCCATAGGAAAATCAGCTGATTATTCGTTATCCTATGTTGAGATAGTACCGAATAAGGCAGGAACCTCAATAACCATCACGGATGTAACGGTGGATCGCATAACGGCAATTAACGATATGACGGGGCTGTCCTACACCATTGGTACAGAAGAAGTGGAAGAGAGCGACTGGGAAAATGCCGAGGTAAAGCCGACTGCCGACAGCATAAACGTCAACTTTACCGGCAATATAAGCAGAACGACTGATAACAGCCTGGCAGAGCTTTATAAAATAGAAAACGGAGAAATGACTTTTGTTAATACAACCGAAGAAATTGTTGGAAATAAGCTGGTTGTAATACCTTCTGACGGCTTTGAGGCAAACAGTGAATACAGAATACAAATATCTGATGCCAAGATCGGCGACCGCGTGTACAATGCTCCTATTGTATACGGTTTCAAGACGGGTAGCTATGAGTTTGAGGTGCTGTCACCGAAGAATGGCGAAAGCTTCTGCGACAGCGATATAAAGGTTCAGATAATATCACCTGACGCGGTGCCTACGGTTGAGCTGGGCGGCAGAAACTATACAGCAGAGAAGGTTAAGGACAGCGTGTATACTGCAACCGTACCGTTTGATGGTATAAATCTCGGCAAGCATGAGCTGACTGTATCAAGCGGCTCGGACAGCAGCACGATTAAGGTTGAGACCTATTCCTTCCTTGGTGAACTAATGACAGTTGAAGACCTGTATGACAAAAAGGTTGGAAGCAATGTTACAAAATGTGAGGGCTCGGACGGCACAGCCAATGGCGCGTTAAAAATTGACGCAGGTTCATTAATCCAACTTGTTGCGAACGCAACCTCAGCGGATAAGTCGTGGACTGTTGATCTGAATATTAAGCGCCTGACAAGCGACGCTAAATTTGACCTTGAGTCTTACAATGGCACGAGTAGCGGCAGTAAATATACATGGTTGGGCGGAGATCCGCTCATCAATTCGGACGGTACGCTGTTTGGTACCTCCACCAAGCTTGCAGCCGGACGTTGGTATAATATTCGTGTAACACAGGAGCTTGCAAATAACGGCGCATATGAGATTTATCTTGACGGTGTGCTTGCTGCAAGCGGGACCAGCCCGTATGATTTTTCAGCTCTTGACAGAACAAAGCTTCAGACGAAGGCAGGAAGCGTTGCGGTTGAAAAGGTTTACTACGGCGCAACCGACGAATATGTACATAGTCCGAGATTCTCGGCACTGTCATATGACACCGGAGCCGGAGAGGTACAATCAGAAGACGGCGTTACCGTTTCTGCGGCAGCAAGGACCGTTACCATAACAATGACAGGAGCATTTGATGAAATTCTCGAAGGCGATGTTGTAATAACTGCTGCTGACGGGACAACAATCGACGCAAGCGTTGCGCAGGACGGCAATAAAGTAATCATAACGCCTGTTTCATCAATGCCAAAGGATAAAGATATTACCGTTACATTCGGTACTAAGTTGTATGTAGGAGGACACTCCTTGAACAAACCTATTGACGTTAAACTTTATTCAAAGGATGAGTCGGATAAAATAAATGAGTTCTATATTGCAAAGGATACGTCAAATGGTACGGTAAAGGCACATCTGAGTATTGAAAAGGGCACGATATCCACATTGCCCGGTAAGCTGACCTTATATATTGCAGCATATTCGGACGGCGGGACGCTTAATGATGTAAAGCTAAGCACCTTTGAGGTACAACCCGGGGTAAATACTGTAGATACCGAAGCTCTTACAGCTGCTGACGGTGTAAGCTATAAGGCATTTTTGTGGGATGCACAGATGAAGCCTTATGCATCTACTAACGATGTAAAATAAAGCTATAATGAAAAAAGGGACGGCGTGAAGGCGTCGTCTCTTTTTCAGTAGTATGATATAATAATAAATACCAATAACAAGAGGTGAGTGTGATGAAAAGAGTTATAGGAATTATTTTGATTTTATCAATGCTTGCCGGTATGTGTGTGCTGACAACTGCTGCCGCGGAGGAGCAGCAATATATACAAATGCCCGCAGCATTTTCCGCGACGGACAGGAGTGAGAAGCTTTTGTGCAGCATTTTCATGCCTGCAAACACTTACGGCGCAAGTATATATATCGATCAGTGCAAAGTCGGCGGACTTGACGCAACGCTCAGCTCGGCAACGGTAAGCTGCAGCCTTGATATATCCGACATATTGCCGGGCAGACATATATTGAGCGTGAAAATCAAATCGGATTCGGGCTTTTTGACAGAGCAAATTCCTATAACGATCAAGGACGGCGATATGCCTTATATAACATCAGCATCCTATGAAGCGGGCGGAAAGGCAATTGACGATAAAACTTGGCAGGACGGAGTATCTCCGCTGCTGACAAGCGGCGGCTACACGGTGAATTTTTCCGCGGCATATGATGCGGACAGCGTTAATGCAGATACTGTCAAATTCTATTTTTACAGCAATGGCAGAAAAATTCCTGCAAAGGCTGACGTAGAGGTGAGCGGAGCAAGCGTTAGGGTTATCCCGGATCGTGTCCCGCCTGCCGATGAGCTGTGCGTTATCGAATTTTGCGGCATGAGCTGTAACGGACAGAGCATTGACGAGCCGATTCAGATGGTTTTTATACCAAAGCAAACCGATGTGACGGTTTTTGGCACCTTCTTTTTTGACAGCGATAATGAGGTTAAAAAAGTAATACAGGGTGCTAATGGGATGACGGAAACAGAAGGAATGTATATTGAGCAACGTGACGGCGCTATGCATTTTTACAAGCCGGCCGGCATCGCGTCGGGGTCTTATGCAGACGCGGATGTGCCTGAGGTGGCGAATACGGACCAATATGTAATTGATGTAAGAGTGAAGGTACGCAAGCTGAATACGAATCAGATAATACGCCTTTTTGACGGAAAGGATGATCAGGGTAAATGGAGTCAGGGCATTGAAATATTTAGGGATGGGAGTTATTATCGCATAAGGCCTAAAAACAATACGAACAGTAACACATGGACGAGAATTTCGCTTA
>CAMFCK010000093.1 GCA_945948775.1 uncultured Clostridia bacterium | reverse complement strand
GTCATTTTTTCTTATATTTTGAATTAAATAAATAAAAAAATAAAGATTATAAATAAAAAATAAATTAAGGTCTATTTCTAATATATATTTTCTCCGTTTGCAGGCTCCCTTGTGTAAAGGGAGCTGTCGGCAAAGCCGACTGAGGGATTGTCTTTTGCAGAATTAACGCTCCTCCCGTCACGCTTTGGAGAAAGTATTCAACAGCTTTTCTGTTTTCAATTTTACAATTACCTATATCATGTTAACTGCTATTCTTCCGAATTTTATCTTTTTGTACTGGCCTTAGGGGTTTTTTCCATTTCAATAGTCATGTCCCCGCCGTTTTCCAGCTGCTCCAGAAGCGATTTGCGCTCACTGTCGCTCAGCGTTTCCATAGAATTTAGAAGCTTTACTACAAGCTTTTTGTTCGCCGCATTTATTCTTTCTGCTTTCTTTGCGTCCGTGCCGCCGTATACTGCGTTTAGCGCCGCGATAATTTCATTGCTTTTATTTACTGCCGCTCTGAAATCCGATGTCACCTCGGCATTTGCCTCGACTGCCTCAACCGCAGCCTCCGCAAACTCCTCCTGGTGCTCCTGCAGAAACATATCTGCAAGCTCATTTCCAAGCTCCTGATACTTTAAAAGCATATCGCACAGCACCTTATACTGCTTCTGTGATTTTTGACCGAACTTGCGGTAATCGTCATAAAAAGCAATAACCTCGGCTTCACGTTTTTGTATATAAACATATATGTTCTGGCAATCCTCCACATCAGCCAGCAAAACAGCCATATTCTCCTCAAATGCCCGACTGTTCTCTTTATTTATATCTTCGTGCGCGTCATTAAGAAGCGAAAGCAGCTTAGACTTGTCTAAATTCTGATAATCTTCCAAAAAAGCGTCCAGGTCTGTTTTATCACTGGTCTCTATATACATATCACATAATGCAATCTGCTGCTCATATACCGCCTGCCCCGCCTCCTCAAGAGTTACCGCCCCCGAGGCTGCCTCCGGAAGATTATTCTCTACAGTTATTTCATCAATTTTCTCCCGAACCGCACTATATTTACCGCAGGACGAGAGCATTACCATTCCAAGAACAATGCAGAAAACCGTAACGATTTTTCGCACTTAATCCACCCTCCGTTTATAACAAGTATGCAATTATCATACACTTTCTGACAATACATTAATTAATTATAGCACAGCCGCTTATATTTGTCAAATTTTTTACTGTAATTTTTAACGTAATTTCAAATAATTTTTATTCATCATAACGAATATAGCCTACTGTCTTTTCTATTGTACGAATCGGTGCGTCCTTAGCTGTTCCCCATTCCATATCCTTGTTTCTGTAATCGAATTTGAGGGTAAAGCGGTGAATATCCTCCTGTATGCGCGCAAGCTCGACGCTCTGCCGTTCAAACAGCTCACTTACAAATTCCGCCAGCTTTTTCTTTGACAGATTTTTCGGCGCTCTTTCAAGCAGCTCGCGCATATGCGGCAGACATACTCCCTTCGACATAGAAAATTTTTTTCTGAATTCCGGCTCCTCCGCCCACATATCAAGCAGCACGTCATAATATCTGCCCATTGTATAGGAAAGCTTATCGCAGACGATGCAGCTTTTCTCCAGTCCGGCTATCATGCCGGAAAGCTCCTCGCATAATTCCTGCGCGCCGCTTTTTTTGAACAGCCCGCCGGAGGTCGAGTTTTTCAGCCCTTCCGCACGTTTTTTGAATTGCTCAATGCTTTTCCTTGTTTCTTCAAAATGAGTATCGAGTACCAGTGCAAGACTAAGCTTGTTAGGTTTTGCAAAAAGCTCCTCAAAGTGTCTGCGGCAATATCCCTTTTCATTCGACTCGGTTCGGTAATCCGGTTCCATCATCGCCGCCCCGAGCGCATATTCTATTGCTTCCTCCTCTGTGCGCTTCTGCAAAAGACACAGCGGACATTCGCAGTCTGCGTCATATGCTTCGCTTATAGGTATTGTATAAATCTGTTCCCTCATTTGGTTTGTCCTTTCTTCTCCGCTACTTTTGTGCATAATTAATTATATACTGTCGTATTTCGTCTGTCAATTGCCAAAAATTAATAAAAATATATTGTTCACAAAAATTTCATTTGAATATTTACTTTTTCGTGGTATAATGTATATAATGGCGAAGAATTTGAATAATGTATGTTAAAGTTTTAACATGCTTACAGTTTCTTCGTATATATGCTGTATTTATAAAGGAGGATATTACAATGACTTCAAACAAGACCGTTTTAGCATGGCTTGATGAAATGTCCGCAATGTGTACACCGGATAAAATCGTATGGATTGACGGCAGCGAGGAGCAGCTTGAGGCTCTCAGAGCAGAGGCTGTTGCTTCCGGCGAACTTGTCAAGCTCAATCAGGAAAAGCTCCCGGGCTGTTATTATCACAGAACCGCTGAGAATGACGTTGCCCGCGTGGAGGATCGTACGTTTATCTGCACGCCTACAAAGGAGGAGGCAGGTCCTATCAACAATTGGATGGCTCCCGACGAAATGTACGCAAAGCTCAAGGCTCTTTATGCCGGCTCCATGTCCGGCAGAACAATGTATGTTATTCCTTATTCAATGGGACCTGTTGGCTCACCCTTCTCAAAGATCGGTATCGAGCTTACAGACAGCATCTATGTTGTTCTGAACATGGCTATCATGACAAGAATAGGACAGGCAGTTATTGACCAACTCGGCGATAATCCCGAATTTGTAAAGTGCCTGCATGCTAAGAAGGACGTTAACCCCGATGAAAGATACATCGTTCAGTTCCCGCAGGATTCTACGATCTGGTCGATCAATTCTGCTTACGGCGGCAACGTGCTTCTCGGCAAGAAGTGCTTCGCTCTGCGTATTGCTTCATACCTCGGCTTAAAAGAGGGTTGGATGGCTGAGCATATGCTTATCCTCGGTCTTGAAAATCCTGCAGGAGAAGTCAAGTACATCTGCGCTGCATTCCCGTCAGCATGCGGCAAGACAAATCTTGCAATGCTTATCCCTCCCGAATACTTAAAGTCGCAGGGGTATAAGGTATGGACTGTCGGCGACGACATTTCATGGCTGAGAATCGGCCCGGACGGCAGACTTTATGCTATCAATCCCGAGGCAGGCTTCTTCGGCGTTGCTCCCGGAACCAGCGTAAAGACAAACTTCAATGCGCTTGAATCGACCAAAAAGAACACTATCTTCACAAATGTTGCTATCAACAATGACGATATGACTGTTTGGTGGGAAGGCCTTGACAAAAATCCGCCCGTCAATGCTACCGAGTGGACAGGCAAGAAGGTAAACGGCGTTGAATATACGGCAGCCGGCAACAAGCTTGCTCATCCCAATTCAAGATTTACCGCGCCCGCAGTAAACTGCCCCTGCATATCCAAGGAATTTGAAAATCCTGCAGGCGTTCCTGTCAGCGCTATTGTATTCGGCGGCAGACGCGCTAAGTGCGCTCCGCTGGTATATCAGTCAAGAGACTGGACTCACGGAACCTTTATCGGCGCTACAATGGCTTCCGAAACTACCGCAGCTGCAGCAGGCGCTGTCGGCGTAGTAAGACGCGATCCGATGGCTATGAAGCCGTTTGTCGGATACAACATGGCTACCTACTGGAATCACTGGCTTGAAATGGGCGACAAGCTCGGCGACAAGGCGCCTAAGATATTCCATGTTAACTGGTTCAGAAAGGATGACGACGGCAACTTCATGTGGCCCGGGTTCGGCGACAGCATGAGAGGTCTTCTCTGGATTATTTACAGATGCGACGGCAAGGTGGACGCTGATGAATGTGCTATCGGCTATGTTCCTAAGCCTGAGGATATCGACATTACAGACCTCGACATGACTGTTGACGATGTCAAGGCACTTCTTACCATCGACAAGGATGTATGGCTTGAGGATGTTGAAAACATTAAGGAATATTTCGCACAGTTCGGCGATTTGCTTCCTGCTGCTATGGCAGATGAGCTTGCAAAGCTTGAAGCTAACTTAAAGAAATAATTTCCGGTTTGTTATTCTGCGGGCTGTTGCAAAATAGTCCTCTCAAAAAATAATGCACAAAATCAACCCCCAAAAGAAAGCGAAAACAGCTTCTTTTGGGGGTTATTTCTCATAATTGTTTCCGATTTTTTGCATATTGCTATTGCATTTTTATTTTGCTACACCCTCTTTAAATTACATAAAACCGCAGGCTTTTGTATGACTTATTAATGCGCGCCCGAAGTATAATTTTTAAAACGTCGGTTTTACATTGCCTCCAGCGCCGCGGTAAGGTATTCGGCAGTAACCGACGCATAGAAAAACGCGTCAATAAGACCTTCCTGCTTTGCTCGCATTGTTTCATACGCCTGTTCGGGATGAGCTATTTCATCGCAGAAAATAACAATCTTACACCCCGGCTGCTTTTTTTGCAGCCTTTCAATCATCTGCATTCTGCCCGACAGCGTTGTTTGCTCTGTCGTCGGCGTTACGTCCAGCAGCAGTATTTCCGGCTTCGCCGCACAGCACTCCATTAAGAGCTTATCCGGAGACACAGCCGTAATACGTACCGGGCGAAATTCGCCTGTTCGCTCCAGCATAAACATTATACTCTCGGCAAAAACCCGGTTTCTCATGCTCACGGCGATTTTTTTCAAGCTGTTTCCTCCTCCTTTTTTCCTCTTAATATATAATGCTCACTGAACAAATGCGATTTTCAATCGCATTTGGAAAAATTATGA
>CAMFCK010000092.1 GCA_945948775.1 uncultured Clostridia bacterium | reverse complement strand
GGCGTATTTTTTCAAAATGACAACATCAACACTCTTGACGAGGACTCCGAGCTGCGGCTTACAATCATGTCGGGCATTGCGCAGGACGAATTGAGAAAGCTTTCCTCCCGAATCAAATTCGGGCATCAGCAGGCTATCAAAAACAGCGTTGTACTCGGCAACAGCCGGATTTTCGGATATGATAAAAAGGATAAGCGGTTAGTAATAAATGAAAATGAAGCTGCAATGGTGCGTGAGCTGTTCGAGCTGTATGCCACCGACCGGTACAGCATGAAGCAGATCGAGGATATTTTCTGGCAGAAGGGCTACCGAAATCACAACGGGAACAAGATTGCGCATACAACCATGTCAAATACCATCTCAAATCCAAAATACAAAGGCTACTATGTGGGCAATAAGGTCAAGGTTGTTGATATGTTCACCAAAAAGCAGCACTTCCTCCCTCCCGAAGAATGGGTTATGTTCAAAGACGAAACCGGAGAAATTGTTCCTGCTATCGTCAGCGAGGAATTATGGGAACAGGCTAACAAAGTTTTAGCAAAACGCAGTATTGATGTGAAAAATCGACATAGCCGATGCAACCATGCAAATCTGCTGACCGGGAAATTATACTGCACGCACTGCGGCGCGGCATATTACCGCCGTGACAGCAGGGACAAAAGCGGCAATATCAACAGTAAATGGGTTTGCAGCGGCAAAATCAAGAACGGAGCAGATTCCTGCCCGTCCTTTGCAATATACGAAGATGAGATCAAGCCTCTGCTTTTTGATGTATTCCGCGAGACTGCTCCGATTGCAGAGGACTTGGTGGAAAGCTATATTGAAATGTACCGTTCTATTGATGAGGACGGAGAGCTTGCCAAACGTATAGAAACTCTGAAAAAGCAAATTGAGCTGGAGAATAAAAAGAAAAGCAAGCTCTTGGAATACAACGTAAACGGTGACATAACCGACAAAGACTATGTCAAAATGAACAATGAATGCAAGAAAAATATTGAAGCTATGGAAACAGAGCTTGCAGAATGCTATGACAGTCAAAACTCCAAGGAAGACTTTAAAAAGCACATTGATACCATACGCGCGGTGCTTCATCAGGCGGAAAAGGACGCTGCAAGCGGAATAATCACGCGGGAGTTCTGCCAAAGCTATATCGACAAAATTTTCGTATCGCCCGAAAACGGCGTACTAAAGCTTGAAATCAAGATATTTACAGGTGAAACCTGCGAAAAATACCTTTCTAATCTCAGAAGTCGTTCAGGTCATATGTCTAAGAAGATGATTGAGGATTACGAAAACAAAATCAAATAACTTTTGTTTTCCTTTAAGTTTGGAGAGGTTTTCCGGCAGTTTTAAACTAAGCTACCGGTAAATTCCTACAGCCAATCGGCAAATGAGCCGCAGTTGTTTTCAAACTGCGGCTCGTTTTTTATACATCAATTCAAACAAAAGCTCCCGGACAAAATCTGCCCGGGAGTAAAAATCGTATAAATTCCGTTTTATGCCAACTCAGCGAAATACTTAATTGTTCTTACCATCTGGCTGGTGTAGGAATTTTCGTTGTCATACCACGATACAACCTGTACCTCATAAAGATCGTCAGCAATATGTGCAACCATTGTCTGTGTTGCATCAAAGAGTGAACCGTATGTGATACCGATAATATCAGAAGAAACAATCTGATCCTCGTTATAACCGAAGGACGCAGATGAAGCAGCCTTCATAGCCGCATTGATGCCTTCCTTTGTAACATCCTTGCCCTTAACAACAGCAGTAAGGATAGTTGTTGAGCCTGTAGGAACGGGAACTCTCTGTGCAGCACCGATGAGCTTGCCGTTGAGCTCAGGAATAACAAGACCGATAGCCTTAGCAGCGCCTGTTGAGTTAGGAACAATGTTAACAGCACCTGCTCTTGCACGTCTTAAATCGCCCTTTCTGTGGGGGCCGTCAAGAATCATCTGATCGCCTGTGTAAGCGTGGATTGTAGCCATGATACCGCTCTGAATGGGAGCATAATCGTTAAGAGCCTTAGCCATAGGAGCAAGGCAGTTTGTTGTGCAGGAAGCGGCAGAGATAATCTTGTCGTCCTTTGTAAGAGTCTTTTCGTTTACGCTGAATACGATAGTCTTGAGGTCATTGCCTGCAGGAGCGGAAATAACAACCTTCTTTGCGCCTGCGTCAATATGAGCCTGGCTCTTATCCTTTGAGCAATAGAAGCCTGTACACTCCAGAACAACGTCAACGCCGATTTCGCCCCAAGGAAGATCCTTAGCGTCCTTAATTGAATAGATTGTGATTTTCTTACCGTCAACAACGATATAATCCTCGCCTGCTTCAACTGTATGACCGTCATATCTGCCCTGTGATGAATCGTACTTTAACAAATGAGCCAGCATTTTCGGATCTGTCAGGTCGTTGATAGCAACTACCTCATAGCCCTCTGCACCGAACATCTGTCTGAATGCAAGACGTCCGATACGTCCGAAGCCGTTAATTGCAACTTTAACTGCCATTGTAAATTCCTCCATTTACTTTTATATTTGCGCACGGCTATACCATACGCTTTCATACTATATTTTAACTCAAAATCCTGAAATATACAAGAGAAATATGTTATTTTTTTGTTAAAAAAATATTTTTCTCTGAAATGACGGTTTTTGGACACCTTTTAGCGTTCCGATTGTAGTGTTTTATATAAAATTCTGTCGTCTTTTCCCAGCGTGCAAAAGTCTTTTAAACATGTTTATCAGAACAATAACAGCCGCCGCTGCCAAAATCACCTCTGTTACCAACTGCGCGTAAGCAAGACCATAGAGCGGGAAAAGCTTATTCAGAATATACAGCGCGGGTATTTCCAGAACGATTTTTCGCAAAAGTGCAAATACAAGCGCTTGTCTGCCCATTCCCGTTGCCTGAAATACTCCGACAGCAAGGAAATCCATACACATGAACGGAAGCGACGGACACAGCCCATGCAGAAATCTGATGCCGTAGGCAACAATATTTTCATTGTCCATGAACAACCTCGTCAAAAATCCGGCGCCGAAATAATAGCCGACAGAAACGGCTGCCATAAACAAAACGGTCAGCTTTGCAGAAAAGGTAACTGTCTGCTTCATACGCCTTATATCTCCGCTTGCATAGGTATAGCTCACAAGCGGCATAATTCCCTGCGAAAAACCCATTGCAATGTACATAGGCACCATATTTATTTTCTGCGTGATACCCATTGCCGCAACTGCATCAGAACCGAAAGCGGCGGTAAAATTATTAAGCACCGTCATGCCTGTTACATTGAGCAGATTTTGAATTGCAGCAGGAATCCCGACGCCGCAAACTCCGATAATAATTGATTTATTCAGCCGGAACATTCTGGGATTTACGCATACGTTTGTGCTTTTGCGCTTTACAAACAGAAGCACAAAAAAGTACATGCACGCGGCGCAGTTTGAAAGAAACGTTGCAAATCCTGCTCCGGCAGCGCCCATATTAAGTCCCCGCGGCAGGATGAAAATTGGATCCAACAGTATATTCAGAATACAGCCGCTCATTGTGCCTATGCTTGCATGCAGCGTTGCACCCTCCGAGCGCACAAGATATGCCAACACTACATTAAGTATAGCCGGCATCGCACCGAAGGCAACCGTCCATTTTAAATATTCCGCCGTGGCTTCAAAGGTCTGCGCATCTGTACCAAGCAGGGAAAGCAGCGGACTTTTTACAGCAATATAAAGCAGCGAAAAAATCATGCCGCAGATAACCGAGCAGTAAAATCCGAACGCAGAGGAACGCTGTACAGTATCATATTCCTTTCTTCCCAGTGCACGGCTCATCATGCTTGAGCTTCCAACACCGAACAGATTATTTACTGCGTTAAATGCCAGCAGAACCGGAGCTGCCAGCGTGACCGCGGCATTCTGCACAGGATTATTCAGCATACCTACAAAATAGGTATCCGCCAGATTATATATTACCATCACCAACGAGCTTATAACAGTTGGAATCGCCATTGACATGACCGCTACGGATATAGGCGCCCGTTCAAATAAATATGATTTTTGATTATCTTCCATAAATAACTGTTTCCTTTGTTTACATTATTATTCCCATCTGAAATCAGCGTTCTGCGCTCCTATTTCAAAATGACATTTTACAATTCCCAGGTCAATCTTGGAATAAAAACCGGCAAGAGCCTTTGCACTAACCTTATTCCCCGAAAGGCTTATAAGAAATTTTTGCTGATTCATGGCAGTCGGAGCAAGCATTGCCGCTTCCATTCCGTTCATAAACCACTCCGGCATTTCCCCGTCGCATCTGCACAGCCGTTCCACAGGCTTTGATTTATGCTCTGTGCCCTGAGTCTGCCCGTAGCCGAGCGCAATGACCAGATACAGCTTTTCTCCCTTATTTATTATACACGGAGCTTTTGATTTATTATAGGTCATGGCAACCCAGCAGGAATTGATTCCGAGCTGTTGCGCTCTCAATACGAGCTTTTCGCCGTAATATCCGCATTTTTCATCGGCGCCCTTTTCTCCGACAAGAGCTATGTAGTTTTTACAGCCCGAAAACTTCCCGTAATGCGCCATCATACCCCCGAAAGCCTCCGGCTCGTTTGTAAAAAGCTGAATATGAAGTCCGCTCTGCCTGTTGCACTCATCTATCAGGCTCCTGAGCTCGGTCTCCGCTTCGCTGTCTATCGGTTTGTCCTTATAACTGCGCACCGAATGGCGCGCT
>CAMFCK010000091.1 GCA_945948775.1 uncultured Clostridia bacterium | reverse complement strand
CCCCGGCAAGAGTGGTTTTTCCCAGTCCCGGAGGTCCGTAAAGCAATACATGATCCAGCGCCTCTCTGCGCTCCTTTGCCGCCTTGATATATATTTCAAGATTACTCTTTACCTTTTCCTGCCCTGTATACTCCGACAGTGAGCGCGGACGCAGACCGAATTCTATCTGCGAATCCTCCTCGGTATAATCGCTTGTGATTATTCTTTCATTATCGTCAAAAATCATAAAAACTCCATTCTGCCGCCAAAACCGGCACAAAGCATAATGCATAAAAGAAACTGCCTATCGCATAAGAAGCTTTAAAGCTTCCTTTACAAGCTCCTCTACACCAAGCGAGGAATCCAGCTTGGCAACAGCATTTTTTGCCTCGTTCGGGGAATAGCCCAGAACCGTCAGCGCTGCGGCAGCCTCGGTAAGAGTATCCGACAAAGCCTCCTGCACCTCGGCGGGCACCTGCTGTGGCAGCATATCCTCATTCTTGAGCTTGTCCCTCAGTTCAAGAATAACGCGCCGTGCAAGCTTAGGCCCGACTCCCTGTGCGCGCGTGATGGTTTTTTCATCCTCTGTAAGCACCGCCAGCGCGAAACGCTCCGGTGTTGTAACCGACAAAATTGCAAGCGCCGCCTTGGGGCCGACTCCCGAAACCGAAATCAGATGCCGGAACATTGCAAGCTCCTCATTGGTTGCAAAGCCATAAAGCTCCTGCGCGTCCTCCCTGATAACAAGATGCACATACATTGTAACTTCGCCGCTTTTTGCAGCAAGCGCGCTTATACTTGTAAGCGAGGTGAATATCCGGTATCCAACGCCGTTTGCGTCGATTACGACAAAGCCGTCGCCGGATAAAACCTTTTCGCCCCGTATATAATAATACATACTTTAATTACCGCCCTTATAGGTATAATATTACAGAATAATAATACACCCAAACCGCCGTGTTAGTCAACAGCAGCGGTGTTACGATTGTGTTACATCTGTGTGTCTTATGCAAAAAATACCGTGCGCTGTCATTTTAGACGTATTTTACAGGCGGTTTGTTCCGAGTATATCATTGGATTTTGAGCTGTGCGCATGGCATATTGCAACAGCGAGCGCGTCTGCGGCGTCGTCCGGCTTGGGAATTGCGTTAAGTCGCAGCAGCAGCTTTACCATCTGCTGTACCTGTCCCTTCTCCGCCCTGCCGTAGCCGGTAACCGACTGTTTTATCTGCAAGGGTGTATATTCATAAATCGGAATATCACGCACCGCCGTCTGCGCCACAAGCACACCTCTTGCCTGCGCTACGGCTATCGCCGTTTTCTGATTGCTGTTGAAAAACAGCTCCTCTATTGCCACGGCGTCCGGCTTGTATTTGTCAAGATACGCTCCTATCTCCTCAAAAATAATGCGCAGCCGCAGCGACGTTGCCATTGATGAATGTGTCGTTATCGCATTATACTCAAGCGGACGGAATTTTGCGTCCTTATATTCTATCACGCCTATCCCCACTATCGCATAGCCGGGGTCTATACCTAAAATAATCACAAAAAGCCTCCGTTAATTAAAAAATTATTTATTGCATTATGATATTGCAAATTTAAACATTATGCTGTATAATATACATAAATTATATAATATAAACGGAGGAATTGCAAGCTATGGCAAAAGAAAAAGTTGTTCTCGCCTATTCCGGCGGACTTGACACATCAATAATAATCCCCTGGCTCAAAGAAAATTATGACTATGACGTAATCGCGGTATGCGGCGACGTTGGTCAAGGCAAGGAAACCGAGGGCCTTGAGGAGCGTGCAAAAAAAGCCGGCGCATCCAAGCTCTACATAGAGGATCTGCGCGACGAATATGTTTCCGACTTCATATTCCCGACTCTTAAGGCAGGAGCGGTATATGAGGGAAAATATCTTCTCGGCACTTCCCATGCCCGTCCGATTATCGCAAGACGTCTTGTTGAAATCGCCGAAAAGGAAGGTGCTGTTGCAATCTGCCACGGCGCAACCGGCAAGGGGAATGACCAGGTTCGTTTTGAGCTTACCATCAAGGCTCTGGCGCCTCATCTTAAAATAATAGCTCCTTGGAGAATATGGGATATAAAATCACGCGAGGACGCAGTTGACTATGCAAATGCGCATAATATCGACATTCCCGTAACAAAAAAGGACCTCTATTCCCGCGACCGCAACATCTGGCATATCAGCCATGAGGGTATGGATCTGGAAAATCCGGCAAACGAGCCGCAGCTAGACAATCTTTTAAAGCTTTCAGTATCGCCGGAAAAAGCTCCCGACAAGCCCACCTATATAACAATCGGCTTTGAAAAGGGCGTTCCTGTATCCATCGACGGTGAAAAGCTTGCTCCGCGGCCGCTGGTTGAAAAGCTCAACAAGCTGGGCGGCGAAAATGGCATAGGCATTGCAGATATTGTTGAAGACCGTCTTGTGGGCATGAAGTCAAGAGGCGTTTATGAAACTCCGGGCGGCACAATTCTATACGCTGCGCTTCAAGAGCTTGAATACCTCTGTCTTGACCGCGACACTCAAAGCTTCAAGCGTCAGGCGGCTATCAAGTTCTCCGAGCTTGTTTATGACGGAAAATGGTATACGCCTTTGCGCGAAGCGCTTTCCGCAATGGTTGATTCTATGGAGGAAACCGTTACCGGCGAGGTTCGCTTAAAGCTTTACAAAGGCGCGGTTACACCTGCCGGAGCAAAGAGTCCGTACTCGCTCTACAACGAGGACATCGCTTCCTTCGGCGACAGCCATGAGCTTTACAGCCACAAGGACGCAGAAGGCTTTATAAACCTGTTCGGTCTGCCGCTCAAGGTTCGCGCTTTAATGAACAAGAAAAACGGTTGATTAACATATAACTGTGTATTAATATTTACAACAAAAAATGCGGCATCCCACAGCGGACTGCCGCATTTCACAAATACAGGAGGTAATTTATGGCAAAGCTTTGGGGCGGGCGCTTTCAGAAAAGCACCGATAAACGCGTAGACGATTTCAACTCCTCTATACGCTTTGATAAGCGTTTATATCGCCAGGATATAATCGGCTCCACCGCACATGCAAAAATGCTCGGCAGACAGGGGATAATTCCCCAGGCGGACGCGGAGCTTATCGTGGATGGTCTTGCGCAGATTTTACAGGATATTGAAGACGGCAGGGTTGAATTTCTCATTGACGCAGAGGATATACACATGAACATTGAAAAGCTTCTGACCGACCGTATCGGCGAAGCAGGCAAGCGCCTGCACACCGGCAGAAGCCGCAATGACCAGGTCGCGCTTGACATAAGAATGTATTTAAAGGACGAAATCTGTGAAATACGCGAAATGCTTTTGCATCTGCTCGGCGTTCTGGTATCGCTTGCAAAGGATCATATCGGCACGATCATGCCCGGCTACACGCATCTTCAAAAGGCGCAGCCGATTTCGTTTGCACATCATTTAATGGCATATTTTGAAATGTTCCGCCGTGATCTTTCGCGTCTTGACGACTGCTACAAGCGTACCGATGTTATGCCGCTCGGTTCGGGCGCGCTTGCCGGCACAACATACCCTCTTGACAGGGATTTTGTCGCAGATGAGCTCGGATTTTCGCAGATCACACGCAATTCCCTCGACGGCGTATCAGACAGGGACTTTGTAATTGAGCTTGCCTCCTGTCTGTCAATGATAATGATGCACCTTTCGCGTTTTTCCGAGGAGCTTATACTATGGTCAAGCCACGAATTTTCCTTTGTGGAAATGGACGACGCATATTCAACCGGCTCGTCAATTATGCCTCAGAAGAAGAATCCGGATGTTGCCGAGCTTATCCGCGGCAAGACAGGGCGCGTATACGGCCATCTGATGGGGCTGCTGACAACAATGAAGGGACTGCCGCTTGCCTATAACAAGGATATGCAGGAGGACAAGGAGCCGATTTTTGACGCAGTTGATACTGTAAAGCTGTGTCTGCCGGTATTCTGCGATATGATAGCAACCATGACGGTAAAAACCGGCAATATGTTAAAGGGGGCAAAGGGCGGCTTCACCAACGCCACCGACGCAGCTGATTATCTTGTAAAAAAGGGTATGCCCTTCCGCGAAGCACACGCCGTTATCGGCAAGCTTGTATTCTACGCAATCAGCAAGGATAAGTCGCTTGACGAGCTAAGCCTTGACGAATATAAGGAATTTTCCGATATAATAGAGGAAGATATATACGATGCGATCAGTATGAAAACCTGTGTAGATGACCGCAGCGTGAAAGGCGGGCCTGCAACAAGCGCTGTCAGTGCTGCAATTGCCGAGGCAGAAAAATTTCTGAAAAATTCTGAAAAACAGTAAAATAACATACGCCGAAGCCGGTTTGTTTCCGGTTTCGGCGTATGTTAATTCTGCTTTCTCACAATACTATACTCATCCCCCGGACGGAAATACGGGCATCTGCGCTCGCTTTGGCTGATAAATCCTGCATACTCGTCCTCATCAAGGTCAACTGCACAGGTCATACACTCATAATCCTCGTCATAGATATAATTCATACAGCAGTCACAGTTACTTTTCATTTTTATATCCTGAACTCCTTTCATCAATGCGCTTGGTAAAAGAGATGCACCGTTTATCTTTTTTCAAACTTTCTCCCTTCAGCCGAATAAGCAAATAGGGACGGCAAACGCGTCCCTATTTAATGACTGCCGAATAATCAAAAAATGTTGTCACTATGCGACACATAAACATTTTTTGATTATTATGCTGCAAGGTTTTTTGAATAA
>CAMFCK010000090.1 GCA_945948775.1 uncultured Clostridia bacterium | reverse complement strand
AGATGTAACGCACGGTATAACGCCGGATAATTCAAAGAATGCGTTTGAGCTTGGCAGCGGTGCGGCAATTTCTAAGGGACCCAATATACACCCCGCGCTTGCGAAAAGACTTATAGATACTGCAAAGGTAGGGAATATAAAGCATACAATAGAGATCGAGGGGGGCGATACCGGAACTGACGCTTGGATTTTACAGGTGGCAGGCACGGGCATTCCGACAGCTCTTTTATCGATACCGTTAAGGTATATGCATACGTCGGTGGAAACGCTTTGTGTTTCGGATGTGACCGCCGTATGTGAACTGCTTACAAGATTCATTGCCGGACTTGACGGCTAATTGGAGGGTTGGCTGTGCTTTTATTAAACGGAGTCAGCGGCGATGAGGGCGCAGTAAGAGAATATATTCTTGAGAAAATCAAGCCGTATGCAGATGAAATTACAGTAGATACAATAGGAAATATCATCGCAAAAAGACAGGGGGCATCTGATGCGCATAAAGTCATGCTTTCTGCACATATGGACGAGGTTGGCTTTATCATTTCGGGAATTACCGACAAGGGCTTTCTTGAATTTAAGACTGTAGGCGGCATAGATACGCGTGTGATTATCTCAAAGCGCGTAAAAGTCGGCGCAGATAAAATCAGCGGTGTTATCGGCATGAAGGCGATACATCTTCAGACTCCTGATGAGAGGGACAGCGTGCCTAAGATCAGCTCACTGTTTATAGATATAGGCGCAAAGAGCAGGGAGGAAGCTGAAAATAAGGTTTCTCTCGGTGATTATGCCGCTTTTGATACCGAGTTTTACAGCTTTGGCAGCGGAAAATATAAGGCAAAGGCGATAGATGACCGTGCAGGATGTGCAATTCTGATAAAGCTGATTGAGGAAAAACCGGTCTATGATACCTATTTCTGCTTTACTGCGCAGGAGGAGGTAGGTCTTCGCGGAGCAAGAATTGCCGCTGCGCGTATTAAGCCGGATATTGCGCTCGTTGCAGAGGCGACCAACTGCTCGGATGTCGGCGGAGTGGATGAAAAGGATTATGTCACAAGGCTTGGCGCGGGAGCAGCTGTTTCCTTTGCAGACCGTTCAACAATAGTTGACAGGGAATACTGCCGATGGCTTATGCAGCTTGCAGAAAAAGAAAATATACCTGTGCAGTATAAGGCAGCGGTCGCAGGAGGCAATGATGCCGGCGCTATACATTTAGCCTGCGGCGGAATAAAAACCGCGTCCGTGTCCGTGCCGTGCAGATACCTGCACTCTCCGGCGTGCATCGCGGCTTCGGCGGATTTTGTGGCGGCAGAAAGGCTTATAGGAGCATTTTTGCATCATGCCGATGAAATAATTTGATTCAATAACAGAAAGGCGGCGTTATTATGCTGTTGGAAAGACTGACGCAATGTACCGGCGTATCCGGACGGGAAGATGGCGTGGCAGCGATAATCAAAGAGGAAGTGAAAAGGTTTGCCGACGAGGTGTATCGTGACGCGCTCGGCAATCTTATTGTGCATAAAAAGGGCGGCGGAAAGCGTATCATGCTTGCGGCTCATATGGATGAAATAGGCATTGCGGTGACATATATTGATGATGACGGCTTTTTAAGGTTTTCCGCTGTCGGCGGACTTTACACAAGACGTCTTTTAAACCGCAGGGTGATTTTTGAAAACGGCATCGTGGGAGTAATAGAAACCGAAAGAGATAATAAGGATTTCAAGCTCTCAAAAATGTATATTGACATCGGCGTATCCGGACGAAAGGAAGCGGAGGAACTTGTGTCAGTCGGCGATATGGCTGCGTTCATAGGCGGATATGTGCATAATGGAGATTCGGTTCTGTCAAAGGCTCTTGACAACCGCGCCGGATGCTATGCGCTTATACGCACGCTCCAAAGGGCTGGGGATACAAACGATTTGTATTTCTGCTTTACCGCTCAGGAAGAGGTCGGACTTCGCGGCGCGCGCACGGCGGCATACGCGGTAGAGCCGGACTATGCGCTTGCTGTGGATGTGACAGATACGGGAGATACTCCGGAATGTGAGAAAATGGCGGTCAGAATGGGCGGCGGAGCGGCTGTAAAGGTTATGGACAGAAGCATTATATGCGATGCTGATGTAAGAAGCCTGCTGATTGAGCTTGCAAAGAGCAATAAAATACCGTATCAGCTTGAGGTTATGTGCGACGGCGGCACAGATGCAGGTGCTATACACACAGCGCGCGGCGGAGTGAAAACCGGTGGAGTGTCCATCCCTACAAGATATATTCATTCGCCGTCAGAGGTCGCTTCGATGCGTGATATAGACGCTTGCGTAGACCTGTTATGCGCTTTTTGCGACCATATCTTTGATAAATAAGGAGATGGCGGATAATGGCAACATGGTTGGTTCATCTTAGAGTTGCTGATTATTTTCTTGACAGATTTGATAAAAAGTCCGGTGATGAATTTCTTATCGGAAGCGTTGCGCCGGACTGCGGCTATGGGCAGAAGGACAGCTTTTCCGGGTTTGTGCCTCCTACGACTGTTACCCATTGGACTGCCAGCGGCAGAAAGGCGGAAATTGATCTGGACAGTTTTTTCAATACATATTTAAAGGGGTTTGACGTATGGGGAAAGGCGTCGTTTTATCTGGGATATTTCATGCACCTTCTGACCGATGTAAAATGGTCGTCTGAAATGTATCTGCCGACGCGTATAAAATATCATGACGAATATGAAAAAAATCCGGAATTTCTGATAGAAATAAAAAAAGACTGGAATGACCTTGACCATAGGTTTTTACATGAAAATCCTGATTTTCGCGCTTTTGACAGATTTTGCGCAATCAGGCAAATAAAGGATTATATGCCGTACTATGAACCCGGGCAGATAAAAAGGCAGTGCGCAGTTATCGCGGACTATTATAAAAGCTTTGATGATGTCGAGCGCGTTTATAGGGAATATCAATACCTGACGCCGGAGCGGCAAAACGAGTTTGTCGGTCTGATCTGTCAGTCTGTTATGCGCTTTCTTAGCGCAGTAGATATAATACACAGTTAAAATATATGCCGCCTTAGGCGGCAGAATGGAGATGGATATGTTAATTACAAAGGCTCCGAGAGGCACGCAGGATCTTCTGCCCTCAGACAGCGGACGCTGGCAGTATATTGAGGGTATTTTCAAAGATATATGCGCTGCTTTCGGATATAAAGAGATAAGGTTTCCGACCTTTGAGCATACCGAGCTTTTTCTGCGCGGTGTTGGAGATACTACCGATGTGGTGCAAAAGCAGATGTACACTTTTAACGACAAGGGCGGAAGAAGTATAACGCTTCGCCCTGAGGGAACGGCTTCGGCTGCAAGAAGCTTTATTGAAAACGGACTATTTCAGCTCCCTATGCCGGTAAAAATGTACTATGACGTGCCATGTTTCCGCTATGAAAAGAGTCAGAAGGGAAGACTGAGGGAGTTTCATCAGTTCGGCGTTGAGGTTTTCGGCGCAAAGGGACCGTCAATTGACGCAGAGGTTGTTTCTCTTGCGGTAACCTTTTTAAAGGCAGCAGGACTTTCCGACCTTTCGGTAAATATCAACAGTATAGGCTGTCCGGAGTGCAGGGCGAGATACAATGAAGCTCTGAAGGAGTTTCTGCGCCCCAAGTTGGACAGGCTGTGTGACACCTGCAAAAGCAGATTTGAACGCAATCCGCTGCGTATACTGGACTGCAAGTCCGAGATATGCAATGAGCTTTGTAAGGGAGCACCCAGACTGCTTGACTATATATGTGAGGATTGCCGCAGTCATTTTGACGGCTTTAAAAACAGTCTTGACACGCTTGGCATAGCCTATCAGATTGACGATGGTATTGTGCGTGGACTTGATTATTACACAAAGACGGTGTTTGAGATAATTTCCGGAGGGTTCACCGTGTGCGGCGGAGGAAGATATGACGGACTTATAGAGGAGCTCGGAGGCGACAGCACGCCGGCAATCGGATTCGGACTCGGAATAGAACGGCTTTTGCTGCGGCTTGAGGAAACAGGGGTGCAGCTGCCTTGCGGCGATGCAGTAAAGTTGTATATAGCGCCGATGGGAGAGGCTGCCAATGTACATGCTGCAAGGCTTGCGCTTGAATTAAGAGCAAAGGGCATATCGGCAGATTACGATCACATGGGCAGAAGCCTCAAAGCACAGATGAAGTATGCAGACAAGCTTGGTGCAGAGAATACGCTTGTTCTGGGTGATAATGAAATAGCTGCCGGTAGTGCAAAGGTAAAAAATATGGCAACCGGGGAACAGACCGAGGTAATGCTTGGCGAAATATGTGAATTTTTTGGGAGGAAAAGCTGATGGACACAATGAAAGGGTTAAAAAGAAGCTGTTACTGCGCCGAGGTTGAAACGGTCGGCGAAGCTGTGACAGTCGGCGGATATGTACAGAAGATACGCGACATGGGAACGCTCATATTTATAGATCTGCGCGACAGGAGCGGCATAGTACAGCTTGCATTTGATGAAACAACAGATAAGGCTGTTTTTGAAAAAGCCTCCTCCTGCCGGAGCGAGTTTGTTCTTATGGCTAAAGGAACGGTACGCGAGCGCGTCAGCAAAAATGACTCAATTAAGACGGGTAATGTTGAAGTTTTTGTTGAAGATCTGCGTATTCTTGCAAAGGCGCAGACCCCGCCTTTTGAAATTACGGAACAGACTAATGTAAATGAAGAACTGCGGCTGAAATACCGGTATCTTGATTTGAGAAGAAAGCCGCTTCAGGAAAATATTATAACACGTTCAAAAATAGCAAAATCTGCGCGCGATTATTTTTATGAGAACGGTTTTATTGA
>CAMFCK010000089.1 GCA_945948775.1 uncultured Clostridia bacterium | reverse complement strand
CAGTTAAAAGATCCTCAAGCGTCATCTGCTCACCGGACTTTAAATCTATCTTTGAATGAAGATAGGTTATATCCGAAAGCGCAGAATCGGATACCGTAAGCACATCGGTGAGAGTGCCCTTTTCGAGTGCAAGCAGCGCGGTCATGATTTTGGTAGTGGACGCAGGATATATCCTTTCATCGGCATTGCTTTGGTATATGATACGTCCGCCCTTGATATCATATAAAAGCGCAGCTTTTGCACGCGGCTGTGGGAATGACGCCTTTTCCTCCTCGGCGGTATCCTGATTATTATCTGCTTCGGACGAACCGGCAGCAGCTGATGCGGCAGAGGGACTGCTACAAGGCGCAGGAGTCGGTGCAGCTTCGCCGAACAGAACACATTGCGAAAGCATTGCACTCAGCGCCAGAAAAAATGATAATATTCGAGCCCTTTTCATCATATATCCTCCGTATTTTTTATAATAATTATTTCTTTAATATAAATTATATCGAAAAATTTGTTATATTGCAATAAAGAAAAGAATATTTTTTGCAAAAACTATAGAAAAATATTGATAAATTTGATATACTAATAAAATAAAGGCTGTTGTCCGGGTAAAACGGACAGAGAACCTTGGGTGCGAAAGGCGGAGAAGAGAATGAAAATATTGGTCGTAGATGATGAAAAACTGTTGGTGAAGGGCACAAAATATAATCTGGAGCAGGAGGGCTATGAGGTTGTAACCGCATTTGACGGGGAGGAGGCGGTGCATCTGGCGCATGATGAAAGCATCAGCCTGATACTGCTTGATCTTATGCTGCCGAAAATGGACGGGCTTGCCGTCTGTCGCGCAGTACGCGGTTTTTCAGACGTGCCGATCATAATGCTGACGGCAAAGAGCGAGGATATTGATAAAATACTCGGGCTTGAATACGGCGCGGACGATTACATAACAAAGCCGTTTAATATCAGGGAGGTCACATCAAGAATAAAGGCTATACTGCGCCGGGTAAACCCTGCGCCTAAAACGGACAGCAGCATGGTTGTTTCAGGAGATCTCACTCTTGATTATAATTTCCGCAGAGTTCTGATAAACGGACGCGTGATTGAGCTTACCGGCAAGGAGTTTGATCTTTTGGAGCTGTTTGTAAAGCACCCCGGCAAGGTCTACACCCGTGAAAATCTGCTGGATATAGCGTGGGGATTTGATTACCCGGGCGATGTTCGTACGGTGGACGTGCATATACGCCGCCTGCGTGAAAAGGTGGAGGAAAATCCGGCAGAACCGAAATACATCATGACAAAATGGGGAGTGGGTTACTATTATAAGAAGGATTAAGGAGCATTTTTCATCAATGCGCTGGGTGATGATACTGACATACTTTGCGGTAACAATGGTCACCCTTGTGCTGATGAGTATATATATTCTGGGCGTTTTGAGAGAAAATCTCCAGAATAACGAATCGGCGCAGCTTTTTGCAAAGGCAAATATGATATCAGATACCATAGCACCGTATTTTGAAAATCCGGCAAGCTTCGACGGCGATATGCAGACCAGGCAGATACTTGCGGGAACAAGCATACGCGGCGTTGCGGTAAATCAATCCTGTACCGTTATATATGACAGCAATGAGCAGTCATCTCTTACGGGGAAGGTACTGATGAGGGATATAATCAATACCGCAATGTCGGGAGAACAGGCGCAAAGCATCACAAAATCAGAGGAAGGCAAGACGGTTATGGCGGTTGCTGTGCCGATTATGAGCAGTGGGAAGGCGCTTGGTGCGGTTTATCTTAATGAAACAGTTGATAATATAGACAATACGGTTTCCTATGTACAGATGAATATGCTTCTTTTTTCTGCAATGATAAGCATACTTGTCGGGATGCTGAGCCTTGGAATCAGCTATGTCATTACATCGCCGATAGATGATTTTATTAAGGTGGCAAAGGAAATTTCAAAAGGAAATTACAAGATGCGGCTTGAGGTTCACGGACATAATGAGCTTTCTGAAATGGCAGAGGCTATGAACCTGATGAGCGATGAGCTGGAGAATATTGACGAAACGCATAAAAAATTTATTTCGGACGTTTCGCATGAACTGAAAACGCCTCTTGCGACGATAAAGCTTATCTGCGACAGTATTGTTGACACGAAGGAACCTGACATTGAAATGATACGCGAGTTCCTGAGCGATCTGTCCAATGAGGTTGACCGTCTGACAAGAATCGTGGAGCGGCTTTTGACTCTTACAAAAATCGGCTCACAGGAGGAAACGGCGGCGCTTATGCCTGTAGATTTCAATGTGATGCTCAATGCCGTTATAAGCAGGCTTGCCCCGAATGCCGAAGCAAAGCATATAATGCTTTACGGAGATTTTGACGCTCAGACCATAGCGCCGATACTTATAGATTACGATAAAATGTGGGAGGCTGTATACAATATTACGGACAACGCAATAAAGTATACGCCGGAGAACGGCTCGGTGCGCATGGAGCTGCACAGCGACGGTAATGAAATAGCGGTCGCTGTGGCGGACAGCGGGCCGGGAATACCCGAAGAGGAACGTGACCGGATATTTGAGCGGTTTTACCGCCTTGACGATTCAAGAGCGCGTGAAACCGGAGGCACAGGACTTGGACTTGCGATTGCAAAGGAAGCAGTTCTGCTTCACGGAGGAAGGATAACTGTTACAACATCGGAAATGGGCGGAAGTCTGTTTACGATTTATATACCCTGCCGGCGGGCAGAGGGAGCTGATATAGTGCATTAATTGGAATGTGCTGCATTTGCGGTGCGTACCGGTGCATGTTATGAAAGGAAATATTGCAAATGGCAACCAAACGTAGATTTATAGGAATACTTGCGGCATTGGTAATTATTGCAGCGGCGGCAGCAGTTTTTCTGGCTGCTGGAAGAGGCGATATAAAGACAGTATCAATGGACTTGTATTTTCTGAACGAAAACGCTACCTCTATACAGGCGGAGCGAATGGAGATCAAATACGACTATGAAGAAGAGCTGCCCGACAAGGTGATTGAGGCGCTCAGCCACGGAGTGGCGGACGGCAAGAATGTAAGAGTGATGGACAAAAGCGTTACATGGCGAATAAGCGCGGACGGCGACAGGCTTTTGGTGGATTTTTCGCAAGGGTTTCTTACGAAGGATTCTACCAGAAATCTGCTTGCAACCTATGCCGTTGTCAAATCGCTTTGTCAGATAGACGGCATTACGGCAGTAAAGGTAACGGTGGAGGGTGGCGAGATAATCGCGCCGGACAACAGCCGCATTGATTATCTGACCGATAAGGATATAAATCTTGAAAGCGACTCTCATACCAGCGAAAACCGTGCTATAAAGCTGTATTTTGCCGATAAAAACAGCGGCAGACTGACAGTAGAATACCGTACCATAAAGGTGACTGATACCATGCCGATAGAGCAGTATATCGTATCCGAGCTTATAAAGGGGCCGAGTGACACTTCGCTTGAAGCGGTGCTTTCTCCTGACACGCTGATTTTGTCGGCAGAATCCTCCGACGGTACGGCCTATATAAATATGTCGCAAAACTTTATTGATAAAAACGGCGGCTCGACGGAAAAGGAGAAACGTGCAGTTTATGCAATAGTAAATTCAGTTTGCAGCATGCCGGGAATAAATAATGTACAATTTTTGATAGAAGGCAAGAAAACAACAGGCTTTCAGCATGTTGACCTCAGCGGTATTTTGTACAGCGGCGATATCTGATTATGATATTTTAAGCAGAGCGGTAAGGCATTTGTCAAACCGCTCTGTTTTTTTACATAATATTTACACAATTTGTGTTTCAGTCTTTACAAAACGCAGTTAAAATGTAATCTGTACAAAACCAATACATTAAAGAGACGGCTGCAAGGACAGCCGGCGCAGATGATGCGTTTTGAGAAAGGAAAGGTAAAAATTATGAAAATGAAAAAGTTTTTGGCAGTATTTGCAGCTTCGGCTATGGCTGCGGCAATGATGACAGGCTGCGGAAAAACACCGGCAGCAAACGGCTCGGACAGCGGTAAAGCGCAGACAACTGTAAGCGGTACGGTAAATATGAATGGCTCTACTTCTATGAAAAAGCTGGTTGAGGCTTCATGTGAGGTATTTAATGAAAAATATCCGAACGTGACCGCGTCAGGTCAGTTCACAGGTTCGGGTACGGGAATTGAAGCGGTTGCCAACGGAACTGCGGATATAGGTAATTCGTCAAGAGCCCTGAAGGATGAGGAAAAGGCAAAGGGACTGGTAGAAAATATTGTTGCCATTGACGGTATTGCAATAATAACAGACAAAGCAAATACAGCGTCAAGCCTTACAAGCGAGCAGCTGGCTAAGATTTACACAGGGGAAATCAAGAACTGGAGCGAAGTCGGCGGCAACGACGGAGCTATTGTGGTTGTGGGGCGTGAGGCAGGCTCAGGCACAAGAGGCGCCTTTGAGGAAATTTTAAAGATCGAAGACAAATGCGCATATGCACAGGAGCTTGACCAGACAGGAGCTGTTTTAACAACCGTTGCTTCTACTCCGAATGCGATAGGCTATATTTCGCTTGACGTACTCGATGACACCGTTACACCTATTACAATTGACGGGGTAGAGCCTACTGTAGAGAATATCAAATCGGGGGCTTATCCTTTGCAGAGACCGTTTGTTATGGCGACAAAGGGAAGCATAGACGAACAGTCGGACGCTGTAAAGCTGTGGTTTGATTTTATGAAGTCCGCAGAGGGCAAAGCGGTAATTGAAAAGGTTGGTCTTATCAGCGTTGACTGAGCCCGGACGGGAGAGTATATATGAAGTCTAAAAAAATTGGCGAG
>CAMFCK010000088.1 GCA_945948775.1 uncultured Clostridia bacterium | reverse complement strand
CGGAGTCGGAATACCGTGACGGCGGCCGCCGCCGGTCTGGATATAATAAATTTTGCCCAAAACGCCGCTTTGTACAACTTTTTTGACCATTTTCATATTATTGTCAAAACGCGGCTGGAATCCAATAGACAAAATCTTGCCGCTTGCTTTTTCTGCACGGCAGATTGCAACTGCCTCCTCCTGCGTAACGCACATCGGCTTTTCCAAAAGTACGTTTACGCCATGTTCAAGAGCATAAACAGCACATTCAGCATGCGTTGCATTATATGTACATATGCTTACTGCGTCAACACCGCCCGCATCAATTAACTCCTTGTGGTTTCTGTAGCACTTTGCATCCTTAAGACCGTATTTTTCGAAGAACTTCTCTGCCTTGCCTTCAACAAGATCCGCGCCGGCAACGATTTCGACATCGGGCATTTTGAGATATTACTCAACATGAGCTCCGGCGATCCAGCCTGTGCCTATGATACCGACTCTAACCTTCTTATCGGTGTCAATGACCGCTTTGTCCTGATTGAACTTAAAAGCATCCAAACTTGTACTTCCCATAATAAATCTCCTTTTTCCCTGCAAAACCAGGTTATTATCTACTGCAAATTGTAACAATAAAGAGAAAATTTAGCAATACATATATTTACGAGTTGTTGTACTATTTTGACTTCCTGTTCTTGCGATAGATGAAACTGACAAAACTTTGCTCAAAGAATAGCCTCCAGCGTGGTTTTCTGGGGTAGAAGTCCGCGTTTTTTATAAAACTCGGCAGCGCTGTCATTGCCTGTCCATACGTTAAGGGTAATATTATAACAGCCCTCTGCTTTGGCAAAGATCTTTACATATTCATACAAAGCGCTTCCGATATGCTTGGCGCGGCTTTTTTCATCTACGCATAAATCATCTATATATAAGGTTTTTATATCGGTCAGATTGTTGTCGTTTTTATGCTCGGTCAGAACGCAGAAGGCATAGCCGAGAACTGCAGAACTGTCCTCTGCAACAAATATTGGCTTTTCATTGTCAGCAATAAGGGCTGAAAGCTCGGCATCATTGTATTTCCGGCAGTTTTCCTTAAACAGATCAGGTCTTGCGTTATGATGAACGTTGTTGACCTGTATCAGCAGATCCTTTATCTTGTCCATATCCTCCTGTTTTGCGCGTCGTATTATCATTTCTCACAGCTCCTTTCCTATACTATGCTTATATCACATTAATAAACGATTGTCAATACAGCAGCCCCGTCGTCAGGGAATAAAAATCACAAACGGATATTGCAGTTTGAGAGTAAAATTGTGTAATATGGAAAAAGTTTGAATTTAGCCTTGCTTTTTTTGCTGAAAGTGGTAAAATATAACCTGGCTTTTGAAGCAAATATTATTTCGGGCTGTTTTTTTAAACATAATATTGGGAGTGGTATATATGCAAAGCTATGTAATATTCAGGGACATAGCAATAATTCTTGTTGCTGCAAAGCTGTGCGGCATACTTGCACGCAAGGTAAAAGCACCTCAGGTTGTCGGGGAAATAGTAGCGGGGCTTTTGATCGGACCTTGCGTTCTGGGTTGGGTTGGACAAAGTGATTTTATTTCACAGATGGCGGAAATAGGCGTAATAATACTGATGTTTTCTGCCGGACTGGAAACAAATATCAAGGATTTGCTGAAAACGGGGCCTGCCGCATTTGCGATAGCATGCGCGGGAGTGCTTGTGCCGCTTGCAGGCGGAACGCTGCTTTATATGGCATTTTACGGCGCGGCGCCTGCCGGCAGCGATGAGTTTTATAAAGCTGTATTTACGGGAACCATTTTAACAGCCACCTCTGTCAGCATAACGGTGCAGGCACTGCGTGAGATGGGGCATTTAAAGGGGAAAATCGGCACAACGATTGTGAGCGCGGCAGTTATCGATGACGTTATCGGGATAATTGTGCTAACCTTTGTTATCGGCCTTAAGACTCCTGACACGAATATCAGCCGGGTTATTATAAATACCGTACTGTTTTTTGCTGTATCAGGAGTCGGCGGTTTTATTGCGTATAAGCTGTTCAAGCTTTTCGATTCAAAATATCCGCACACAAGAAGAATACCCATTTTAGGCTTGGCGCTCTGTCTGTTCATGGCATATGCGGCGGAAACCTTTTTCGGAATTGCAGATATTACGGGTGCATATGTCGCCGGTATTATACTGTGCAGTATTCATGATTCGGAGTATATCGCCCAGAAAATGGATATAAATTCATATATGATTTTCGGACCGCTCTTTTTTGCAAGTATCGGTCTGAAAACAAATATTGACAGCTTTGATATGTCTATTTTAGCCTTTTCCGTTGCTTTCGTTCTGGTAGGAATTGCGGCAAAAATTATCGGCTGCGGACTTGCTGCAAAGCTATGCCGCAACAGTTGGATCGATTCGGCAAAGATAGGTGTCGGAATGATGGCGCGCGGAGAGGTGGCGCTTATTGTATCGCAGAAGGGGCTTGCGGTCGGGATGCTTTCGCCGGTTTATTTCACATCTGTTATTTTGCTTATAATAGTTTCTTCAATTTTAAGCCCGGTAATACTTAAATTCCTTTATTCTAAATCAGATGCATAATAATTCTGAAAGCTGTCGGATTTTTCCGGCAGCTTTTTTTGCAAAATGTGTAAAATATTCTTTACAATCGGAATAAAGTATGGTAAAATGTTATAAAATGTAAAATTTTGCAGTAGAATTTTTATGCAGAGTGGTTTCTTCGATGCATTTATTCTCATGCAGCAGTAAGGAGAAGTGTATACTGTGATAAACAAAGACGGAGCTATTTTTAACGCACGGGAGCTTGGGGTTCCCAAAATGATCATTCTTGGTTTTCAGCATATGTTTGCAATGTTCGGCGCTACGGTGCTTGTTCCTCTTCTGACCGGGCTGGATATTGCAACAACACTGTTTATGGCCGGAATAGGAACACTTTTATTCCATTTTCTGACAAAGAGAAAGGTGCCTGCGTTTCTTGGCTCATCCTTTGCGTTTTTAGGAGGTTACAGCACTGTGGCGCCTCTTGCCGGAAATCCTGAGCTGGGACTTTCTAATGTGCAGCTTTTGCCGTATGCGTGTTTGGGAGTGGCGTGCGCCGGTCTGGTATATTTTGTGCTTGCTGGTCTTATACGGGCAGTTGGCGCAAAAAGGGTAATGCGTTATTTTCCGCCTGTTGTCACAGGCCCGATCATTATTTCGATAGGACTTGGACTTGCCGGCTCTGCTGTTTCAAACTGTGAGTCAAACTGGCTTATAGCTGTACTTGCGCTTGCTATCGTTGTTGTATTCAATATCTGGGGCAGGGGAATGTCTAAAATCATTCCTATTCTGCTTGGCGTGCTTGGCTCCTGTCTTGTTGCGGCAATACTTGCGATTGCGTTCGGCAGTACTATTACCCTTGAGGATGGATCAAGATATATCGCTCTTGCCGGGGCGGAGAACATGAAGCTTTTCTCTGTTGATGCTTTGGAAAATCTGAAAAACGCGGCATGGATAGGAATACCTGTGAAATGGAAGCATACTGTTTTCGGCGGTGTGGACTGGAGCAATACATCGCTTATAATCAGCTCGATCGTAGCAATTGTGCCTATATCGCTTGCTACAATAATGGAGCATATAGGCGATATTTCAGCTATCAGCTCAACTGTGGGACAAAATTTTTTCGCTGCCCCCGGACTGCACAGAACTCTGCTTGGT
The DNA here is from genome assembly GCA_945948775.1 of uncultured Clostridia bacterium. Lineage (GTDB taxonomy): Bacteria > Bacillota > Clostridia > UBA1381 > UBA1381 > HGM11525. The sequence goes on along the minus strand of CAMFCK010000088.1, from coordinate 1,142 downwards.
GACGGACTGGCAACTACTATTGCGTCTTTGTTCGGAGGTCCTGCAAATACAACCTACGGAGAAAATACCGGTGTGCTGGCACTATCAAGGGTATTTGATCCGGTGGTAATCAGAATTGCCGCTGTGATTGCAATACTGCTGTCCTTCTCGCCTAAATTTGCAGCACTTGTAAATCTGATACCGACCGCAGTTATAGGCGGAGTATCCTTTATACTGTATGGAATGATTTCTGCTGTGGGTGTGCGTAACGTCGTTGAAAATAAGGTGGATTTCACCAAGAGCAGAAATCTGATTGTTGCCGCGGTGATTTTGGTATGTGCACTCGGCATCAGCTCGGTAAGCTTCAGCGTAGGCGGACTCAAGATTACACTTTCTGCTTTGGCGGTTGCTTCGCTTGCCGGCACGATTCTAAATGCAGTATTCCCGGGCAAGGATTACGAATTTAAAGAAGAATAGGTCTGAAAATTTTCCTGCGGTTTTTTTAGGTAAACCGCTGACGGATAAAATATTTTTTACATATGGAGTTATGAAAGGAGCTTTTTAATGCAGCAGCTAAAAATTATGGATCATCCGTTAATCTCACACAAGATGGCGATTTTGCGGCATACGGATACCGACGGAAAGACGTTTCGAGAGCTTGTGAGCGAAATAGCAATGCTGATTTGTTATGAGGCAACTCGCGATATGAGTACAAGTGAGGTGGAGGTGTCTACTCCGCTGCAGACAACTATGTGCCACATGATAACAGAACATAAGCCTGTGATAGTGCCGATACTGCGTGCAGGGCTGGGAATGGTGGACGGTATGTTGGAAATTCTGCCGTCGGCGAAAATAGGGCATATAGGCATGTGCCGTAATCATGAAACGCTGCTGCCGGAAAAGTATTACTGTAATCTTCCGCCTGATGTTGCGGACAGGACAGTATTTGTGCTTGATCCGATGCTTGCAACCGGAGGTTCGCTTGCTGCTGCTGTAACGCTTATCAAGGAGCACGGAGCAAAGAGGATAAAGGTTCTCAGTATTGTGGGAGTAGAACAGGGAGTACGCAAGGTACTGGATGCACATCCTGATGTGCAGATATATCTTGGGACGATGGATGAAAAACTCAATGAACACGGATATATTCTTCCCGGACTTGGAGA
>CAMFCK010000087.1 GCA_945948775.1 uncultured Clostridia bacterium | reverse complement strand
CCGGCGGTCCTGAATTCTCGCTTGTTGAAATGAGCGAGGCCTCGGCTATCGTTAGTGAAATGGTATCTGGTGATGCGCAGATTATCATTGGTACAGCAACGGATGACGCTCTTCGCGACGAGATTAAGGTAACCCTTGTGGCAACAGGTTTGAATGCAGCAAGCAAGCGCGGCGGAAAATCAAATACGCCATTTGCCGTAAACGGCAGTTCATCCGAGCCTGAAAGACGCGTTCCGACTTTCGGCTCAAATGTTCCGTCCGGTGATGATTCCATCTTCTCCAGGACGCTGAACAACAACGGTATTGACAATATCAATGTACCAAGCTTTCTGAAAAACAGATAATTTATATGTTCAACAAAAAGAGGGCATTGCTTAACGCAAAGCCCTCTTTTCGTCTGCACCTTCCTATTATTTTTAATCTGCGAAGGTTTTATCTTTTCACCAAAATAATTTTTATAAAATTCAGATATTCTCCGCCGCCTGCCTCTATAGCTCTGCGGTCACCCTTTGCATACTCATTGTCCTGCATAAGCCAGTCTGCCCATACCTCATCATTAGATTCCATTTCGGAAACACAGACAACCTCCGCGCCCTTACACTTACTTACAATATTTGTCCAATATTCAGCATCATGTATATAGTCAAGCTGTTCCGGAGTCCATGACATAAGCAGCTCCGGCGGAATATTATCATGGCAATCCTTTTTCATTCCGGGTATTGCAATATATATATACCCTCCTTTTTTTACAAAAGGAAGCAGACTGCTGTCAAGATATTCAGCGTCACGTCCGAAATAATTATAGGAATCCGTACTGATAACAGCGTCAAAAAATTCCTTATCGAACGGCAGATCTGCTGCGTCTGCCTTCACCGGAATTATCTGCTCATCGCCCAGCCCCATACTGCGAAAAAATTTTCGGTTATTCTCCGGCTCGCTCCAAAGATCGGCAGCATAAACCTTAAATCCGTATTCCTTGGCAAGAAATACGCTTGTCAGTCCTTGTCCGCTGCCAAGATCACAGACTATGGATCTTTCGGGAATTTTACACTCTGATAGCAGCTCCTCCTCCAGCTTTACAGGATTCGGCCCCATAATCTTCGTCATCAGCTCAGGGGTGCTGTATTTTTGACTTAAAATATATTCCATTGAAAATCGCTCCTTATCTATTTTGTTTTATCTATTAGTTCTGAAAAGCTTTGAATATGCCTTTCAATCAATTCCATAGCGGACTTGACATCGGATGTATCGTCATAAATACTATACAATAGATATATCGGTCCGTAAAATTCAATAGCCAGCAGCAAAGCCTCAGACTCTGATTCTGCCACAGCTGAAAATATATCTGCCATATATTTTACAGGTCCGCCCGAAATATACTGCTGATAAAGCTTTCCCATTTCAGGACTCTTGTACTGCTCCAAGGTCACCAGCTTACGAAAACAGCCTGAAAAATCCTCCTCAGTCCAATGCAGAAACATCGCCTTTGTAAATTCGCATATTTTTTCAAAAGGAACATTTTTATAGCTGTCCTCAGCAGCCTCTATTGTTTCCTCCGGCATTTCATGCTCCTTTGCCTGCTCTTTATCCATTTCGCTTACGCGTTCAATAATACCATCAAATATATCCTTCTTGCTTTTATAATGCTTATATAGCGAAGGAGCTTTAATTCCCACCGATTCCGCAATATCAGTAACGCCAGTCGCTTCATAGCCTTTTTCAGCAAAAAGCTTTAATGCTTCATTAAGTATTCTCTCTTTTGTATCTGTTTTTTTCATAAAACGCCTCTTCAAGCTAAAATTCTTTAGCTTTATTATAGCTAAAAACTATTAGCTTGTCAATAGTTTTTTTTATTTTTATAATATTTTTTATCAGCCAAACGCATGCCTATTTTTTTCCGCAAAAAAAGCGTAAATCCGAAACTAATCCGGACTTACGCTTTTTGCTACTCGATTTATTATTATAACACAATTCCGCTACTGTTTCAAGACTTTTTCGCAAAATTTTATTACCAAAACAGCGGACCGAGATTCTTGAGCTTATATATAGCCTCAACAAAGTAATAGTCACCGTAAATAATTGCCTTTTGCTGATTGCCCTTAGCATGGTAAGCCTCACTACCCATCTGCAATATCGAATCCTTGTCAGAATCCCAGTCGCAGAATTTTTCTTCCATTGTCATCAGCATATTAACAGCCGCATTCTTATAAATTCTGCCCTCATTCTCATCAAGACAATTTGCAATCTCAAGCATACCGCATGCAGCGATAGCGCCTGCTGTTGTATCGTAGATCACAGGCTCTTGCGGAGCGCGCAGATCCGATTTCGGGAGATAATCATCACACACGCTTGCAATGAAGAAATTAGCTATTTTCTTTGCAGTATCAAGATACTCCTTTTTACCGGTATGTATATATGAAAGTGCAAAACCGTAAATTCCCCACGCCTGACCGCGCGACCATGCGGAATTTTCATTATATCCCTGTCCGCCGAGCGATTTGATAACCCCGCCGTTTATATGATCATAAACCAGTATATGATTGACGCTGCCGTCCGGCCGCACATGATTCTGCATTGTGCTGTCGGCATGAGCCATCGCTATATACTTGAATCTGTCATCATTAATCTCCCGGCTTGCCCAATAAAGCAGCGGTATATTCATCATGCAGTCGATAATAGCCCAGCCCTGATTTTCATCGCCGTTCCATGCGCGGATAAAACGTCCGTTTTCGTTAAATCGCGATGCAAGAGTGCTTGCCGCAGTCATAGCGCGCCACTTTGATTTTTCAGAGCCGTTAAGACGATAATTAACTCCGGCTGTAATATGCCATAAAAATCCAACGTCATGGTCAAGCTTATCATATGTTGAAAGCGCTGTGTCGAGAAGCTCCTCCGAGTTTCTTGCAGTCTGTGCGAAGATTTCCTCCTTTGTCCCCTGATACATAAGCCACATCAAGCCGCCCCAAAAGCCGTTTGTCCACCAATACGGATTTTCCTTCATCATATCCGTATACATTCCGTCCTCACCGGGAACATATGGAATAGCGTTTGTATTACGTTCTGCCTCTGCCCTAAGCTTTACAACAGCCTTTTCCCATACCTCATCTGCCCAAACTTTGTAGTCCATGCTTTAATTCTTCCTTTCATTTTTTTATATAATGTCTACTGAACAAATGGTTTTGCGAAACCATTTGTGTGAAATTTACAATTTCACACCTAAAAATAGCATTAAAATGCTATTTTTAGGTTCACGACATTGATTGACTGACTGTTTGTGTCGGATGTCGGGAGACGACAGCCGACACAAAGTGCAAGGTTTTTGGCAAAAAAGCACAAAAACCTTGCACCTGAACAATTCTGAAACGCTTACAAAACGCTATGCGGCTGCGTTTCAGAATTGTTCAGCAGTCATTAATATAAACTTCAAAACCGGCATTTACATGGAGGCGGTATTTCTCCATTACCGACTATCCGCAGTATCCCGACAGAATGCACATATACGCAAGCCGTCAATTAAAACGTCAGATTTAGATAATCATTATCTTCCGTCAATAGCCGGCTCCAAAGAATAATGAGTAATATATCAAGATCTTTTTTTCTATATTTTCCTGTATACTCACTATATCTTTTACACGAAATTTTCCTTCGCAGAATACCGCAGCAGTCCAACTTCATTTATTATATGTAAAATTTTTACATATGTCAATAGAAAAAAACAGATTTAGAATAAAAATGCCGATACTGCTTTTTATTACAGTATCGGCAATATATTCAAAAGTTTTCATAATACCAAATAGCGTATTTATTATATGCCGGTATTATAAATCAGTCATTCCAAGCCTGATTAATCTTTTCAGTCTGTTTTGTCTTTCCGCCTCCGTCCCTATCACGTCGAGTATATCGTAATCAGTACGTTTGTTAAGCTTTAAGCCGACATATACCGCTCCCGGCTTTTCATGTTTATCGGCTTGAAATATCATATCTTCTCCTATCGACACTTTTCTCAGCCTCTCTTTATATGAAATTACTATATAATATACCACAATTATCCGCCCATGTCAACAAATTCTCAGCAATTTTCACAACTTTTTGTCAGCAAATTTGCACTATTTCTTTGTTTTACGAGCAAAATCCACAAATTATATTATAATAATTACATCAGAAGCTATTCATTTATGTCCCGATGACAAGATTTGTTTAATTTCTACGCAAAACACTCTCGCATATACCCTATTGAAAATCCGCAGCACGCAGAAGCATACCGCCATTAATGCGGCACCTGTCAAAGCGCACCAACCCTCGGCGAATCCGGCACAATATCCGGCTGCTGCGCCCGCAAAAAGTGCGGTAAGCGGAAGAATATATACAAGCACAGCTGCGCTCAGCGCGCGCCTGTCCTCAAGTTCAAGCAGCACTCTGTCGCCGCATTCGGCGCCTATATCGTTACGCGCAGCAATTATGCTTTTTGTCGGCGTACAGCCGCCGCTGCATCCGGCACAGTTTTCCCCGCATGCAGATCGGCGCAAAACGGCAACTTTAGCGCGTCCGTTTCCGCATTCGGTAACAATTCCTATCTCACGCATCGCCGAGCATCGTCCTTGCGTGCAAAAGAGCAGCCTCACTCGGATTATTGCCGTCTATAATCCGTGCGATCTCCCGGACTCTTCCCTCACGGTCAAGCTCTGTAAGACCTGTTGTTGTCCGGTCGGCATGCTGAGATTTCTTAATAAGCAAATGCTGCGTTGCGCAGGCCGCAAGCTGCGGCTGATGGCTCACGCATATCACCTGCTTCTTTTTTCCGAGCTCTGCCAATTTATGGGCTATCTTCTGCGCCGCAGAGCCGGAAACTCCGGTGTCTATTTCATCGAATATCAGCGTTTCGGCATCGTCTGCGCCG
>CAMFCK010000086.1 GCA_945948775.1 uncultured Clostridia bacterium | reverse complement strand
GCCTCCTTGTTCCACAATTCCTGTTTACTGAGATTTACCGAGCCACAGAAGGTTGGTTTTTCTCCCACGCCATAAGCAGCATAAGTTATAGGGTTTCCATCTTTTCCTTCAATATTATGAAGTTTCCCTCTTATAATAGTATCCCTCTTAAATAAAACTGTATCACCGCTCTTTAAATCTATAGAACGATAATCAGAAACAGGCGTTTTTTCACTCAGTCCATCGTTTTCTTTTTTTCCATTTACTGTATCAATATAATATACTGACATTTCTCATTTGTCGAATTCATAAGAATGCGACTTCCCTCTCATAATATTTAGTAAATAAATACCATATATTATGGTAATTTTATAATATATTTATCTCGATTACAATATCAAAAGAAGTTCTTTTCTTTTCCAGCAAAAATGCTGTATTATAAAAAAAAATATCATTTTCCACACCAGTTATTTTATAACAGAATTAATTAAAGCAGAATTTCATCCACTATTATGTACACTCCGAGATTAGCGGTCTAAAGAGCAGTATCCATTAATGTAGCGTAGAATACGCATATCAGCGTTGCTGACAGATTCGATTTTTGGGGTTATGATGATGATCTACGAATACTATAACAGAAAGGAAAAACAAAGTGGAAAAACAATTTTTCACAATGAAGGAATTGGCTGAGCTGATTCAGGTGGGTAAAACAAACCTATATGGTTTAGTACCTTCGGACGGATTTTCGTCCATTATTATCCACCGAAGGATATTAATCCCTGTTGATGAGTTTCAAAAATGGGTAAAACCATCTGTCGGCAAAAAAAATCATTCTATCTTAGCAAACATCCTGACTGCGGGATTTTATTTAATTCTCAAAATCACAGAAATTTCCTGAATAAAGCCTATTTCAAAGCCAGACACCGTTTTTTTGCAGAATGTCAGAAATCTGTACCATTCCTCCACGTCAATAAAAGCGTCTTTCTCACCCGCAGCCAGACGCTCCGCACGGCCTTTTGTATCGTTGTTTCAACAATGGTTTCCGATAAAAATGTCCACTCTTCATAAGCCTTTCAATACTGTTAAGATAATCCTTGCGGTTGCCCTCTACAGCTTCATCCATAAATTTTATACTGTTACTATCAATCGTTTTCTTATGCTCCAGCAGCTGTACCGCAATATAACTGTCAGTTTCAATCTTGCTTTTCGGCAAATGGTATTGTTTGCGCAGCTCCTTATCATTTATCAGCACACCGTTATTAGCAAGAGCAAAACGAGCATTTTTACATCTGCCGCTAAAAGGGTGATTGTTGCAGTTTTTCTTTTCGCTCCCCTGTGTGCTGTGGCTCGTATGACCGATTACTGCAGTTACATTATCAGAATGTTTTAAATTAAGTTTATATGCTGATTTTGGATCTTTAAATATAATCATCTTTCCGTTTTCATTGAAAGCTATTCCCGTTGCGTCTGTACCTCTTACAGCCGATTCTTCTGCAAGCTCCCTGCCGCAGGAGCTGCATATCATTTTTTCTTTCATCTAAAAATCCTCACTATCCTAATATTCTTCAGCAAGCAGCATGGTACTGTATTGACCATTGTCGATAACATAACTTTTACCGACAAAAAAGGGAGCATCTGTTCTAAGCAGATACTCCCGGATGTACGCAGGCTCTTCCTGAATATGCGTTATTTTTTTGCTGACCGTTTTCGATTGCCGATTTGAAAACCTGAAGGTAATCCTTCGGCGGCGGCATGATATCTATTAAATGCCACATAAAAAGCTGAAGGAGCGGACTTACAGCAAAATCCACTCCTTTGGTGATAAACCTGTCATTTTTAAAATCCATATAAAACCCCCATGTTTTTTTCTATGAGCCGTTATAAACGGAATATGCGTATATAGCAATATATGATTGAAATCTTCTGTCAAATCCCTATATTGCCGTAAAAATATTAAAAAATACAAAAAAAGCTCTTCCATTATACAAAATTTTGTGGTATAATATTGTTATTCCTAATACATATCGTGTGCATCTTGCACACGAACCCAATCTATTCCCTCCTTCTTATGAACTGCTAAATTTTAGTTCATTAAGCAGGAGGGAAAATTTTTAAATAAAAAACGGGGTATATGCTTTCGCGCATTACCCCCATTCATATATATTGCCTACTGAATAAATGGTTTTGCGAAACCATTTGTTCAGTAGACATTATTTATGTTAATTCGTGTTTTTCCTCCAAACCATCTTATTGACCACGCCTGTGTAGCTTTGGATCAGCTTCACTACCTTGACCGATACGTTCTCATCGGTGTAATTCGGTACAGGAATGCCCAAATCACCGTTTTTATTCATCTTGACAGCCACATCCACCGCCTGCAATACCTGCTCGGTCGTTATCCCTGCAAGAATGAAGTTCCCCTTATCAAGTGCTTCGGGGCGCTCTGTGCTCGTTCTTATGCATACAGCCGGTATCGGATTTCCTATTGACAGGAAAAAGCTCGACTCCTCCGGCAAGGTCCCGCTGTCTGATACCACCGCAAAGGCATTCATTTGCAGCTTGTTGTAATCATGAAACCCAAGTGGCTGATGCTGTATTACACGCTTATCAAACTTGAAATTTCTCTGCTCAATAAATTTTTTGCTTCGCGGATGGCAGGAATACAATATCGGCATATCGTATTTTTCCGCCATTGCGTTTACTGCGTTCATCAAATTAAAGAAGTTCTGCTCTGTATCAATGTTTTCCTCGCGATGCGCGGAAAGCAGAATGTATTTCCCCTTTTCAAGCTTGAGTTCCTCAAGTATCTTACTTGCCTTTATCTGCTCTAAATTATTATGCAGTACCTCCGCCATAGGCGAGCCTACCACATAGGTGCGTTCCTTCGCGACGCTTGACGCATTTAGGTATCTTCTTGCGTGCTCCGAATAGCACATATTTACGTCTGATATTATATCAACTATTCTTCTGTTTGTTTCCTCCGGCAGACACTCGTCAAAGCAGCGGTTTCCTGCCTCCATATGAAATATCGGAATATGCAGCCTTTTTGCCCCTATCACCGACAGGCAGGAGTTTGTATCACCTAAGACAAAAACCGCATCCGGCTTTTCTTTTTCCATCAGCTCGTAGGATTTTGCTATGATATTGCCCATTGTCTGTCCGAGATTTTCACCTACCGCATCAAGGTAGTAGTCCGGCGCACGCAGCCCTAAATCGTCAAAGAATACCTGATTTAGGGTATAGTCATAATTCTGCCCTGTATGCACAAGTATCTGGTCAAAATATTTGTCACACGCCTTTATGCACGCGCTAAGGCGTATTATTTCCGGGCGTGTGCCAATTATTGTCATTAGCTTTAGTTTAGACATTTTAAACCTCCTCAAAGAATGTATCCGGCTTATCAGGATCAAAGCACTCATTACACCACATAAATGTCACCAGATCCTCTGTTTCGGATAGGTTTATTATATTGTGCGTATATCCCGGTATCATATCGACTACCGTAATCTCCTCGCCGCTTACCTCATAATTTACCACTTCATCCGTCCCTATTTTCCTCAGCTGAATAAGCCCGTGACCGCTTACCACAACAAACTTTTCATTCTTTGTGTTATGCCAGTGATTGCCCTTTGTTATTCCCGGTTTTGAGATGTTTACGCTGAATTGTCCGGCATTTTTACTTCTGAGTATCTCGGTAAAGCTGCCTCTGTTATCGCAGTTCATTTTGAGCTTATACGAAAAATTATCAGGCTCAAGATAGGAAAGATATGTTGAATAAAGCTTTTTTGAAAAGCTGTTTTCTGCCATATCGGGTATCAGTTTTGTATCACGGCTGTTTTTGAATTCATAGAGCATATCTGCAATTTCGCCGAGCTTTATTTTATGCTCCACAGGGACCTTGCAGAAAGCACCGTCTTTGGTTTCTTCGCCTTTCAGAGCGTTTATCAGCTCATCCACAACATCATCTATGTAAACCAGCGTCATCATATGCTCGCGGTCGTTTATCGTTATCGGCAGGTCATGCGCTATGTTATGGCAGAAGGTAGCAACCGCGCTGTTGTAGTTTGGTCTGCACCACTTGCCGAATACGTTCGGGAAACGGTAAACGAGCGTTTTTACTCCATTCTCTCTGCCATATTGAAATATTAAATCCTCTCCGGCTTTTTTTGATTTTCCGTAAGGATTATCAAGTGCCGCCTGAATTGATGATGTAATAAGCACCGGTGCTTTATTATTGTATTTTCTCAGCGTGTCAAGCAATGTTGATGTAAAGCCGAAGTTGCCCTCCATAAACTCGCTTTCGTTTTGCGGGCGGTTGACGCCGGCAAGATGATATACAAAATCAGCACTCCGGCAGTACTCGTCAAGCCTTTCCGGCGGTGTGTCGATGTCATATTCATATATCGTAATATCCGCGTCTATGCCGCGTGTTTTGTCTTTTCCGTCGCGCACATTCTTTAATGCCTCGCAAAGGTTTCTGCCTACAAATCCATGCGCTCCGGTGATTAGTATGTTCATTTATCCTTCCTCCCATTATATATATCTAACCCGACATCGCTCATATGCCTATAATGCCCGCTAATGTCCTGATTCACAAGCAATTCAGCTCGTTCCTTCATTGCACCTTTATCTCTGTTTCTCACAACTTTTACCAACCGATAAATCCAATACACCGGCAGCAGATACGGTCTTTTTTTTAAGGTCGGATATCCTGCCTGCATATACATAAGGTTCGGAAACGCAAGCCGTAGATATCTGTATTTTTGTATTTCCTTCACATTTTTATTCTGATAGTCCCGAAGAGTTTTCGACGCCGCGCTGTTATTAATATTACCGAATTCACCGCTGTTAACAATAAACGCTGTCATATGCTCTGACAGCTCATCACTCAAAGCTCCTTCAAACCATACTCTTGTAATACGCATCACATTTTCAGCAAAAGCCTTTATATTAAGCCGCTCAAACT
>CAMFCK010000085.1 GCA_945948775.1 uncultured Clostridia bacterium | reverse complement strand
CTCCTCCGAGGTTTCCTCAGCGGTTTCATTGCTGTTTACAAGCTGTGCCTCGCCGAGCCGTTTGCCTGTGGCTATGTATTCCTCTCCGTCAGACACCCTCACCGTATCCTGATATGACCAGTTCAGATATCCCGCCACCCCGATAAGCACAACCAGCGCCGCTGCTACTACCTCTTTACGTTTCAAGACCATCATCTCACCCATTCCTTTCGATATTTTTGTATCAGCCGCCGCGCAGCACCGAAACCTTATATTCCGGCACATTAAGCGCAACCATCACCGCTTCACGGATAGCGTCGCGGACCGTTTCGCTGTCTGCGCCCTGCGCGATAACGACAACGCCCTTCACTCTCGGATAGCTTTCGCCGGCTACTACCGCTTCGCCGCCGGACACAACCGCCGTTTTGTCGATTTCGTCGCCTCGCGTTCTGGTATCATACACGATACTGCTCATGCCTGTGCCGTAATAGGTTACCATTACTTTGACGCGCCCTGCGCCGTCTATGCCCGAAATAATATCCGAAAGCTGCTCCTGCTCGCATATCCGCTCCGCCGTTGTCTCTTCGGCAGGGCGGTTTTGTGAAAACAGCATCAACACTATTCCAATTATTAATATGACGTATAACATCCGGTTATTCGTTTTTTTTAAAAGCTTGCCTAAAAAATCCTTATCCATCAGCCAAACACCACTCTCTCACAGCCGTATATTTCTTTAAGCCGCGTTTCAATCTGCGCATTTGCGCCGCAGTCAAGGGCAATTTCCCGTACTCCGGTTATCTTCCCATCCTCGGCGCTTATCTGCGCCTGTGCGCAGCATTCGATTCCGAACTCTGATGCCAGTCTTTCCGTCACATCCTCCTCAACGCGCTTTTTTAATTCCTCCTGAACCTGCTTTGCGACATCATACTCAACATAGTCCTGCTCCGGCAGCACAAGCTCCGGCATTTTTCCGCCGCGCAAAGCTATCACAGGCGAAATCAGCACGCTGAGAAGCACTGCGCCCGTCAGTATGCTGATATACTTCTGCCAGCCCTTAGGTACTAAAATATCGCAGAATGCGCACAGCACCGCAGCCGCGGCAACTGCTAAAATATATGACCGCATAAGCCCTCCTATCCGATACCTGTGGAACCGAGAATTATACCGATGGTTATTAAAAACAGCATAACCGCCGTAAGCATTACGGAAAATACCGTTCCCACCGACTCCGCCGCATCAGCAAGCATAGCGCTCATCCTGCGATCGCAGATTGGCTCTGCCAACGCCGCGCAAAGCCTCAGCAAAAATAATATCACCCATACCTTTATTACCGGAGCGGCGGCAAGCGCCACCACACAGATCATCCCCGCGCTGCCGACTGCATTTTTTAGTATTCTTGTGCCCCCGACAACCGTTTCCATCGTGTCGGCGAGCAGTCCGCCGACCACCGGAACAAGCGTGCCTATCGCAAACTTAGCCGTTTTTGCTCCGAGTGCGTCCAAAACAGGAGCGTTAAAGCCGTAAAGCGCGCACAAGCTTGTAAAAACCGTCAGCATTGCAGTCAGTATCCACCGTGTAACCGAACGTATCAGCTTATTAAAGCTGCCAAGCTGAATTTTTCCGGATATATTGCCTGCAATGCCAAGTATCGCGCGCATATATACTAACGGAGTTATCAGCTTGTCTACCGCAAGAGTAAACAGGTATACCGCACCCGATAAAATCGGCGAAAATGCTGCCGCGGCGCTTACCGAGCCGGACGCCGCCAGAAGTCCCATAAGCACCGGCGCAAGCTTTGAGATAAAATCGCACAAGGTATGGATTACCTCGCTGCCATAGCCTGCCGTTTCGCCCAGAAGCCGTACCACCGCCGCCGACATCAGCGCATATGATGCAAAATAAGCCGCCTCTCCCGCCGTGCCGCTGCGCTCCAAAAGCTTCAGCAGTCCGGCAGCAGCGGCAATAGTCATAATCTGTGCCAAAAGTGCGCGCGAACGCGTTATTTCGCCGAAAAGCGCGTCGATAAGACTGTTGATAAGTCCGCCGGGCGTAACCGGATTTTCGCCCTTTGAAAGGCTTTCGGCATATTCGTTAAACTGAGGATAGCCCTTTATCTGCCAGTCAAGCTCCGCACAAACGGTATGCGGAATCAATAAAATCAGAGCTATCACAATAAGAAAAATCCATCGTTTCATAATAAAGACAGCGCTTCAATAATTACCTGCATAAGCCGCGCAACAATCGGCATGGTCAGCACCAGCACGCACACGCGCCCCGCTATTTCAAGCTTGACCGCTATAGCACCCTCTCCGGCGTCGCGGCACAGCCCGGAAACTATTTCGGTAAAATACGCCACTCCTATCACTTTAATTACGCTTTTGTAATAATCCGGCTCTATACCTCCTGCCTCGATAAGCTCACCGAAGCCGTCAAAGACAGTTTTGACGCTGTCGATCATGCATGCAGTCATGACCGCCGTACAGGCAAGTCCCACCAGCGCCGCCCCTGCCGGGTTTTTACCTCGCAGAAGCACCGCCATAAGCGTCCCGGCAACCGCAATTGCGGCTATCTTAGCAATATCCATGACTACAGATCGAAAATCTGCTTGATCGATTCAAACAGGTTTCCTATTTCCTCAGTAAGTATAAAAAGCACTACCACCAGACCGGCAATGGTTATCATCAGCGCCTGTTCATCTCTGCCCGAACGTGCCAGAAGCTGATTGAGCACTGCCACTACTATCCCCACGCCGGCAATACGAAAAATCAAATCTACATTCATAGCCGTCACCCTACAGCAGCAGTATTACTGCAAGCATACCGCACAGCGCACCGCCGCTGCGGTAAAGCTTTGCCGTGCGCGCATAATCCTCCCGTGCCGCGCCAAGCGCCAGCTCAAGAAGCCTTTGCGCGGTGCGTATACCCTTTTGCTGCTCCTCTCCGGCAAAATCTCCCGCGCCGCTGCCTAATAGCTCTGCCGCGCTTATGTCGCTTTCACAAAGCGCCATATCCCCTGCATAATCACCAAGACTCGACTTCCATGCACCCTTCACGCCCTCACTTTGAATCCGCATAGCCGCGCAGGCAAATACCTCCAGGCCGAATTTGCGTCCCGTTTCGGCAAATATTCTTTCAATGCGCTTTTTTGAAAATGCAATCTCCGCGCCGATATGCTCTGCGCACAGCGTAAGCTTTTCTAAGCTGTCGCACCGCCTTTTAAGGCGCATAGACTTATAAAATCCTATACCAATGCAGCCGGAAAGCACCGCTGCTGCGCCTATCAGCTTAAGCATGATACACCTCCCTGATTTCGCCTATTCCCCCAAGCGTTATCACACATTCAAATCTTTTGGCAAGGCTTTTCATGTCCGGACGCAGAAACAGCTCACGCCTGTCCGCAGCATGTGCCGCTGCAAGCAGCGATACGCCGCAGCCGAAAATCTGCTCTGCCGCAGCCGCGTCCTCCGCTCCTCCGAGCTCATCGCACACAATCACATCGGGCGACATGCACCTCAAAAGCATCATCATTCCGGCTGACTTCGACATTCCCGACAAAACATCCGCGTCTGCAATATCCATTCCCGGCATACCCTCATACACCGCCGCTATCTCTGCGCGCGTATCGCATATTCCGACGCGTATTCCGCGTACGGACAAGGCGCGGCTCAAATCGCGCAGAAGGCTTGTCTTGCCGCACATCGGAGGCGAAATGATTATTGTATTATTTACTCTGGTTTTACCGATAATGTCCGGCAATATCGGCTCTGCTATTCCTATATGCTCATGCGCAATACGGTAATTAAGGCTGCCTACGTCCGAAAAGCCGCATATCCTGCCGGCGCGCGCGCCGCCCGCAATGCCTATCCTGTGTCCGCCGCGTATTGTAACAAAGCCCTGCTGAAGCTCGTCCTCATGTGCATAGAGCGAAAACTCAAACACCAGCTCACATGCGCGGATAAGCTCGCGCGCTCCGACTATGTAGCTTTGTTCGGGATTTTTTGTACGGCCGCCCTGCTGCGCAATATAGTACCGTCCATCGGTATAATAAAGCATCGCCGGCCGGGCGCGGCGCAGACGTATTTCACAAAGTCCTTCCTGCGGAGCAGCGCAGACTGCGTTTCTTACCGCCGGCGGCAGATAGGAAAGATATCCCGTTTTTGCTGCCTGCTCATTTGTTAAAATATACATTTGTAATCCTTTCCTTTCTTTCGTAGCTTCCTGCTTTATACTATTCATATGGCATATGAAATATGTCCTGTTTTTATAAATCCGCAGATATATTTTCTATTGCTGCTTTACCACCTGTGTTCCCGTATAATAGTGCTGAAGTATAGCGGTATAATCCGCGCCGTTTTTTGCCATCGCATTTGCTCCGTACTGACTCATGCCCACTCCGTGCCCGTAGCCGGTCACGTCAAAGCGAACGTCCGATTCTCCGATTTCAATGTTGAAATTGGTAGATTTCAAATCATAA
Organism: uncultured Clostridia bacterium; assembly: GCA_945948775.1. GTDB lineage: Bacteria > Bacillota > Clostridia > UBA1381 > UBA1381 > HGM11525. The sequence goes on along the minus strand of CAMFCK010000085.1, from coordinate 553 downwards.
ATACTGCGCAGAACCGTACCCTTAACCGGTACTCCGCCGATAACTGCGGTTATTATTCCTCCGGCCTCCGAACGGGTTATATCGCCCACAAGTCCGCCGGAAAAATCCACGCCCTCAATATTCTGCTTTGCAAGCTCACAAAATTCATCTATGCTTATTATCTTTTCGGATTTATAGCTTGGAGCCTGCTCCTCGCCGGGGCTTTCCACACTCACAAGATACGGCTTATCGCCGCCCCAGACATCGCGCGAATTTTCCGTCCTGCCTGACGAGGTCGAAAAGAACACCGCCGATATTATCTCTCCGTTATAGCAGACTACCTCACCTGCGGTAGAGCTTACCGCCTTGCTTATCTTTGCCCAGTTCTGCTCTGCGTCCGCTCCCCATCGCTGCATACGCTCCGACTGCGGAATCCATGCTTTGCAGTGCGTGGAATCGGTGCATATATCTGCACCCTTATGCTCCTCCGGTGCTCCGTTCACCTTATAAGAATAGCTGCGCGCTTCCAGGTAGCTGCGCGCAGCTACTGCCTGCGCTTTAAGCGCCTCCGGCT
>CAMFCK010000084.1 GCA_945948775.1 uncultured Clostridia bacterium | reverse complement strand
ACTGCTTGATTATTCCGCAGAGGATATCGCCTTGCTGAAGTCTCAGGCGGAGAAAATTTCTTTTGAAAAGCTTTCGAGAGCCGCATCGCTTCTGAACGAGGCTCGCGCAGAGGCAAAATGGGTAAAATCACCGCGTATGATATATGAGCTTGCGCTTATCAAGCTGACAAGACCGGCGCTCGACGATTCAAAAGAAGCGCTTTTGGATCGTATAAGCACGCTTGAGGCTGAGGTAAAAAACGGCATCAGGGTAACGGTGGAAAATACCGTGCCGGAAAAGAAGGAGCAGAATAAGCCTAAGCCCAAGCCGAAACCGTCTGCAAAGCTGTTTGTGCCTGTTGATGTTTCATCGCTTACAGCTGCAAGTCCGATAGTTGCGGCGGCGCGTAAATGGGAGGCAGTGTCAGCTTCAATAGTAAAGAAATATCCTCATCTTGCGCAAAGCGTAATAAACAGAAGGATAACTATAGACGGAGAGGGAATAATACTTAGATTCGAAAAAAACGAGCGTATGCTGAAGGGAATAGCCGCTGCCTACAGCGGTCAGATTCAGGAGATGCTAAAGCTCGGCACCGGCAGCGATTTTGTTGTCAAGACTGCTTTTTTTGAAGATATAGAAGATAATATAATTGATTATTGGAGTATCGGCGGCGGGAGCAAAGAGGAAGAAAAAATGCAGGTAAGCCCTGTGCCGGAAAGTCCTGCGGCAGATCCGATAGATAAGCTTATTGAGCGTTTTCCGGAAATAGTTGAGGTCACTGACGAAAGCGACTTCCTACATTATAATCCGGAGGAGGAAAGCTTTGAACAGACGGAGCTTGACGATGATGATGAAAGGGACGAGTTGCCTTTAGATGATATAAAAACAGATATGGAAGAGGAATAAATTTACATTAATATATTAAGGAGATAAATCTGTAATGGGTAAATATAAAGGTTTCAGCGGTTCTGGAATGAATACAAACAAGAATGTGCCGAATGTGGTCAAGCAGGCTCAGAAAATGCAGGAGCAGATGGAGCAGATTCAGGCTGAAATTGAGGCAAAGGAGCTTGAGGCTACGGCAGGCGGCGGTATGGTAACAGTTACCGCAACCGGCAAAAAGGAAATTACGGGAATAAAAATCAAGCCGGAGGTAGTCGATCCGGAGGATGTCGAGACACTCGAGGATTTGATTATGGTTGCCGTAAACGACGTTATTCGTCAGGCTGACGATATGATGAATGAGGGCATGAGTGCCATAACCGGCGGGATAAATATTCCGGGGCTTTTCTGATAAAATGCATGCACCGGCTATTGAATTATTAATCGAGCAGTTTGCACAGCTCCCCGGAATCGGCAGAAAAAGCGCAGAACGTATAGCATTTTATCTGCTTGAAACTATGTCGCCGGAAGAAGTGGGGCGAATGTGCGAAGCAATTTTGACTGCTAAAAACAGCATAAGCTTCTGTCCTGAATGTCAGAATCTGACTGATGAGGTTCCATGCGGTATCTGCTCATCGCCGAAGCGCGATCGCAGCGTAATATGTGTTGTGGAAAGTCCAAAGGACGTTGTTGCAATTGAAAAAACAAACGAATATAACGGATTATATCATGTTCTGCACGGCGTGCTGTCGCCTATTGACGGCGTGACGCCCGATGATTTGAAGATAAAAGAGCTTTTGTTAAGGCTTAATACTGAAGTAAAGGAAATTATTATGGCTACTAATCCGACGGTTGGCGGAACTGCCACCGCGGTATATATTCAGAAGCTGCTGCAGCCTATGGGAGTAAAGGTTACGCGTATAGCTCACGGCATTCCGGTCGGAGGAGATTTAGAATATGCCGATGAGGTTACGCTTGCTAAGGCTCTGGAGGGTAGACGCGAAATGTAAATTCATTTTGCCGAGATTATTTTTAATGTAAATTATTGTTTTGAAAGGATGATTATTTATGAAGCTGAAATTGTTTATTGCAACTGCTGCTGTTGCAATGGCGTGCTCTGTTGCTGTATCAGCAGAGATCACATCAGTAGGAGCAACAGACGGTAGCGGTTCTCGCTATGGAACGGTTCAGGATGCAACAGGTGAGCAAAGTCAAATGCTTGCGGTTAATGTCGGTGACACAATCAATATTACTGTGACCAACGCAAAGGGTGATGTTACTCTTTTGAGTTATAAGGCAGATGAATCTGCGCCTGATTCTTATAATATTCAATATGTTGATCAGTATGAAGATAGTGATAATGATGGAACTGTAAATATTGCTTACAAAATCCGAGAACTTGAAGGCAAGGACGGAGTTTACTGCCTGAAAATCAACGATGGAAGCGGCTCTGCAACAACCGTATATTATAAGGTAGGTACGCCGGAGCTTGTTGATGCAAGTGAAAATGCAAACATAATTAAAACTTATTATGTACAATACAATTTTGGGGAAAACTTCAGCACGCAAAATGGTACAACAAGTGAATATGCTGGAACGTCATCTGTTGTTTACCGCGCAAAATTGAATGGTAACGGCGGGACAATAGCTGGATATGGCTTCAATGTCGGGAAAAGCGAGATTACTTCACACCCCGGCGTGCTGTCTGACAGTTCTAATGCTACTGTGACAGTTGGTGGCGAGTTTGTTTTTGATGTTACCATTTATAATATTAAAGATATAAACGAATTGGATGGTCTTACAGTATCTCCGTATGTGAATTATCAGCTTGGTGATACATCATCTTCAGAAAATACTGGCGCAGCAGAATAAGGAGGATAATTTGATTATGAAAAAGTATATAAGACCCGGGATGGAAATTACATATTTTGTTACGGAAGGTATTATGGAGGGGGAAAACAATATATTCAACATTTCCGGTCTACAGCCTGCGACTGATGTCACAAATATGGGTACAGAAAAGCAGCAGCTTGCGGGATTTAAGGATGCGGCAAAAGCCGTATCCTTTTTCTTTGAGAATGTGAATAAATTAACAATTGCTCAAAAGACGCGGTAACAGTACCGATTTTACAGAATAAAAAAATGTGCGCGCATTTTTTAGCGTAAAGCACATTGCAGTATAGAGCAGAGATTATTCTGTTTCGTAGAGGTATAATTTAGCGAAAAATATTGCGGCGGCTGTTTTTTTATGATACAATTACAATAATTATGTATTAAGCAAAACATGGCGGAATGGATTTTCGCCGCATAAAGAAAGGAAGAAGCCAAATGTCATATACGTTCAAGGGCGGTATGCATGTTCCGGATTATAAGGAGCTTACCTGCGGCAAGCCGATAAAAAAGCTTGACGGCGATAAGATTCATATTTATCCGCTGCAGCAGCATATCGGAGCGCCTTTAGAGCTCAAAGTGGCGGTCGGGGACAATGTGAAGGCAGGACAGGTGTTAGCCGATACCGACGCTTTTGTTTCAACGCCAGTACATAGCTCTGTTTCAGGCAGAGTCTGCGATATAAAGCCATATCTGCATCCGTCGGGTGCGATGGTAACGTCTGTATTTGTAGAGAATGATTTTGAATATACTCTTTCGGAGGATATTCATCCCTACGATCCTGACAGCATGACGCATGATGAGCTGCTTGCGGTAGTACGGAATGCCGGTATAGTCGGCATGGGCGGCGCGGGTTTCCCCACGCATGTTAAGCTGTCGCCTCCGCCGGAAAAGAAGATCGATTATCTGATAGTAAACGGCGCGGAGTGCGAGCCTTATATTACTGCTGACCACAGAAGAATGCTTGAAACACCTGAGCTGATAATCGACGGTATTCAGATTGTACTCAAGATACTCGGTCTTGACTGCGGTTATATCGGCATTGAAACAAACAAAAAGGACGCCATTGAGATAATGACCAAAAAAGCGCAGGAGGCAGGCAATATTAAGGTCTGTCCACTGAAGCCGAAGTATCCTCAGGGCGCGGAAAAGCAGCTTATATATGCTGTTTCGGGACGCCAGGTGCCCTCCGGCGGTCTGCCTGCCGACGCAGGTGCGATCGTAATTAATATCGACACCGTTTCGCAGATGTCGCTTGCTTTCCGCAAGGGAATGCCGCTTACAAAGCGAATTGTTACAGTATCGGGAGATTGTATTGCACAGCCGGGCAATTTTGAGGTTTATACCGGAGTGACTTTTGATTATCTGATACAGGCAGCCGGCGGCTTTTCACGAGATGTGAAAAAGCTTATCATGGGCGGACCGATGATGGGAATTGCGCAGTATTCGACCGAGCCGCCTGTGGTCAAAACTACTTCGTCGCTGCTGGCGCTTTCGGCAGAGGGCGGCGGCTATGACGATTATTCTCCCTGTATACGCTGCGGCAGGTGTGTTGATCATTGTCCGATGCATCTAATGCCGCTGTATCTGAGTAAATTTTCGCTTGAGGGCGATTTGGAAAAAGCGGAGGAGTACAATATACTTGACTGCATAGAATGCGGCCTTTGCTCATATCTCTGCCCCGGAAAGCAGGGCCCCCTGCACAATATTCGCGTTGCCAAGCAGCAAATTCTTGAAAACAGGAGGAAGAAGAAGTAATGGAACATAAGCTGATAGTTTCTTCATCTCCGCATATACATGAACCGGAGTCGATATCCTCGATAATGCTTGATGTAATCATAGCGCTGATACCGGTGTCGCTTATGGGGATATATTATTTCGGCTACCGTGCGGCGATGGTAATAATAACGGCGATTGCGGCGGCGGTTGCGTCGGAATACCTTTATGAAAAGCTTACAAAAAGAAGAAATACCGTGCATGACTTATCCGCAGTAGTGACAGGATTGTTGCTTGCGCTTAATCTGCCGGTTACCATACCGCTGTGGATGACGGTAATCGGGGCTGTTTTTGCTATTGTGGTGGTAAAACAACTTTACGGCGGACTGGGTAAAAACTTTATGAATCCGGCGCTGGCGGCGCGCTGCTTTATGCTGATAGCATGGGCAGGCGCAATGACAAACTTTGTTGAGCCGTTTGCCGGCTATGGTGCAGACGCCGTATCGCAGGCAACCCCGCTTGCGGTATTGAAGGGTACGTCTGAAGGAACGCTTCCGGCGCTTCGCGACGCCT
>CAMFCK010000083.1 GCA_945948775.1 uncultured Clostridia bacterium | reverse complement strand
TTACTCATGTTATAGTCCTCGGAAAAAGGAAGCTTCTTTGGTTTTTTCATTATCTCTGCCTCCGTTTCAGAACAAATTTTTTTATTTTTTTGCCTTTTTCACTTCTATTTTATCCGAAATCGCATGTTTTAACAAAAAAATATAAAAAAAGGTGGAATATATCAACAGAATATGATAGAATAAGTGTATTATGAGGAACTTTATGTTTGTCCGAAAGGAGAAGTAAGATGGACAGAAGGTACAGCTATACCCCAAATTCGCGCAGCGCACGCAGAATGAGGGAGCGAAAAAGAAAAAAAAGGCGCAACAGGCGCATTGTCGTTACAATAGTGGTTTTGCTGGCGATTTGTGCCGGAGGCTTCGGCGCGGTCGAAGTTTTCAAAGGAAGTCTGCCTGAGTTTAATCCGATAACCGGATTAACAAGACTTGCGTCAAGTATAAAGCAGACCGCAGGCACACACCCGGAAGCTGAACCGACAGCACAGCCGGAGCAGACAGAGGAGCCGGAGCCGGAAGCACAGCCTGAAGCTGACGAGGTTTACGGAACCGACTATCACGACTCAGAGCTTTTGTCTAATGTGGGAGTGTATCCGGCTGCCGCCGAAATGAATGATTTGTTAACCATTTTCAAAACAGCGGAGGGCGAGGAGGAAAAGATATGCTGTCTTACCTTTGATGACGGACCTAACAGCGTCACAACTCCTCAGATATTGGATACGTTGGCAAAATATAACGTCAAAGCAACATTTTTTGAGCTTGGGGAAAAGCTTGAAGAAAACCGCGAGCTGGCAAAGCGTACCTATGATGAGGGGCATTTGCTTGTTAACCATACATATACACAAAAGTACAGTACAATTTATAAAAGCTGGGACAGCTTCTTTGGTGAAATTCAGAAAACGGAAGCTCTTATTTTAGAAATAACGGGTGAGGAGCCGTTTAAGCTTGTGCGTTTTCCGGGCGGAAGCTTTAATTCCGGAGTATACGGGACGGTAAAGCAGGATTTTAAAGCAAAGCTTGCGCAAAACGGTTATTACTTTATTGACTGGAACGCTGAAAACGGTGACGACGGCTCGCGTAATGCTTCACAGATAGCGGATTATGTCAAAAATAATTATGGCTCAAAGCCGATGGTAATGCTGATGGAGGATTCTGCGGCAAGACGCGCAACCGCACAGTCGCTCGCTCAGGTTATAGAATATCTGCAAAGCCGCGGTTATGTTTTCAAGCGTCTTGATGAGCTTTGCTATTATACAATGGAAAATATGCCGGTTAATATTGTGAATACAGCAGCGCCGGACGGATATTTCATTTTTGAAAAGAGGGGCTGTTTCTGATATGGAGCAGGTATTTCATACGATAGAGCCGGTTTTTGACGAACATTCCCGCGTGCTGATACTCGGAACGATGCCATCGCCGAAATCGCGGGAGGAGGGCTTTTATTACGCACATCCGCAAAATCGCTTCTGGCCGGTGCTGGCTGCGGTGTTCGGCGAAAAGACTCCGCAGGGGACCGACGCTCGCAAAGCCTTTGCGCTAAAGCACGGAATTGCGCTGTGGGATGTGCTTGCAAGCTGTGACATTGACGGCGCGGCGGATGCAAGCATTAAAAATCCCGTGCCGAACGATATTGCATGGCTTGCCGCAAAAACGCAGATCGAAAGCATTTTCACAACAGGCGGCACAGCCTACAGGCTTTATAACCGCTGCTGCGCTGCCAAAACCGGAATAAAAGCGGTCGGACTTCCCTCTACCTCCGCTGCAAATGCGCGAATGAGTTTAGACAGGCTTATCGGCGAATACCGCATTATTTTTGATGCTATCGTAGGACAGGAGGATTGTAATTCTTGAGTAGTAAGAACAATGCATATCTGTGGCTGTGGAAAAACAGTCGGCAGAGCAGACTGCTGATACTTATGCTTACGGTTCTGAGCGTAGTATATTCGCTTTTGCAGCTAAGATTTGTTTCAGCATCAAAAGAGGTCATAGATATTGCCACCGGAGCTATGCAGGGCAGCCTTAGAACGGCATGCATAGTGCTTGTGCTGCTTTTAGCGGTTCAGCTTGCAATGCAGATAGGCATAAACTTCATTAATGTTCATGCATGTTCAAGATTTGAGATAGCGCTGAAACGGCATGTGTTCAAAATATTGATGGACAAGCAGTATCTTGATGTTGCAAAATACCATTCGGGAGAGCTGTTGAATCGCTTGAACAGCGATGTTTCAACTATTGTAAACGGCGTTATAGGTATAATACCGTCTGCGGCGCTGTTTATAACAAGTATTGTCGGCGGCTTTGTTATGCTTTGGTCGATAGATTCAACGCTTGCGCTGATAATTCTTGCAGTAGGGCCGCTTGTCGGTATCGGGGCGCGGCTTTATTCATCAAAATACAAGCTACTGCATAAAAAATGCCAGGAGGCGGACGGGGAAACAAAAGGCTTTATGCTTGAAATACTGCAGAATTTGCTGGTTGTAAAGTCCTTTTGCAACGAGGAAAGGGTTCTTGACCGTTCGGAAGAGCTTCAGCACCGCAGCTATCGGCTTAAGGTTATACGCGTATGCATATCTGTGGTAGCAAATGTTGGGATGTTTATTATATTTAACGCAGGCTATTATTTTGCTCTTGCATACGGCGCATATCGTTTGGCGTCAGGAATGCTGAGCTACGGAGATGTCACAGCCATACTTCAGCTTGTAAATAAAATACAGACTCCGTTTAAGAGCGTGTCGAGTCTTGTGCCGCAGGCGTTCGCCGTTACAGCTTCTGCAGAACGTCTGATAGATTTTGAAAAGCTTCCGGATGAGGAGGAAACCGGAGACATTCTTCCTGACGGCGTATATGACATGATGCAGGAAATAGTATATGACAATGTAACCTTCCGCTATAGCGAGGATTCTGTGGTATCAGGCATCAATATGCGTATAAAGAAGGGCGGCTGCGTGGTTATCGCCGGCGAATCCGGCGCCGGAAAAAGCACGGCAATTAAGCTTTTGCTTGGTATTTTAAAGCCTGAATCGGGCAGAATATATATATCATGCGGTGATAGAAATATCGAAGTAGGAAAAAGAACGCGCAGTCTTTTCTCGTATGTGCCTCAGGGAAATCTGATTTTATCGGGTACAATACGTGAGAATATCTGTTTTGCAAAGCCAAACGCGGCAGAGCCGGAAATAATCCACGCCGCAAAGGTAGCGCAGATATGGGACTTTATATGCACGCTTGATGAGGGACTTGACACCAGACTGGGAGAAAAGGGGCTCGGTCTTTCGGAGGGACAGGTGCAGCGGCTTTCAATAGCGCGCGCGCTGCTGCATGACGCGCCGATACTGCTGCTTGACGAGTCGACCTCAGCGCTTGACTCTGAAACAGAACATGCGCTGCTTGAGGCGGTACGGGGCATGACCGACAAAACCTGCATAATTGTAAGCCATAAGCAGGCGGCGTTTGATATATGCGACGCGGTGTGCTATGTGACAAAAAATGAACAACGGCATTAAAGGGGTGCATTGGATAAATGGGAAAATTTGACGCAATTCTGCTTTGCAGTGATATGGACGATACGCTGCTGACGACAGATAAGAGAATATCCGCGGAAAATAAAGCGGCAATAGAATATTTTATGTCGGAGGGGGGCAGCTTCGCCTTTGCCACAGGACGCGTGCCTATGGGTGCAAGGCTTGCACTTGACTATATTGTTCCGAATACGCCGATAATATGCTTTAACGGCGCCGGAATATATGATTTTCGCGGCGAAAAGCTGCTCTGGTCACGCAGCCTTGACAAAAAAGCTGCCGCTGTGGTCGAGATGGTGGAAAAATCTATGCCGCAGGCGGCTATTGAGGTATGCACTAAGGATAAGGTATATTGCTGCCGTTCGAACGAAATAATCAGAAAGCAGTTTGAAATCGAAAAATTTGATGATAACTATGCGGATTTCCGCAATATATCCGAGGATTGGATAAAGGCGATATTTATGGTAAAAAGTGACGAGCTGCCTGCGCTAAAAGCGCTGATAGCCGAATCGGAATTTGCAGATTGCTACAACTATATACAAAGCAGTCCCAACTACTATGAGATGCTTCCAAAGGGTGCGTCAAAGGGAGATGCTATGCTGGAACTGGCAAAAATTCTCGGTATAGCGCCGGAGCGGACAATAGGCGTGGGCGATAATGAAAATGATATTACCATGGTAAGAATGGCGCAGATAGGAGTGGCGGTTGCAAATGCCGTTCCTGCGGTGCGCGATGCTGCGGATTATATTACGGTGGATAATAACCATGACGCCTTGAAGGCTGTAATTGAAAGCGTGGAAAAGGGAATAATGCAATTTTAAAAGACTTTAGCCGCAGGTTATTAATTCGGATCTCCTAATAAAAAGCTATTGCAAAATTTTGTTTGCGATAGCCTTTTGGTTTTTTTGGTAAAATATTGACTTTTTTTTGGTTTATGGGTATAATACACTTGACATAATAGGAAATATAGTGTAAAATTACTTTAGCGATTTAGCGAGATAAAGTACAAGGAAAGGAAATGAAGATGGCGGATTGGAAGCTTCATACGCCTACCGGCGTATGCGATATACTGCCCGGCGAGTGTGCGGGGAAAAAGGAAATTGAGTCTACTATCTGGTCGGTTTTTGCCTCAATGGGATATAAGGAGGTTGAACTGCCGACCTTTGAATATTATGATGTTTTTGCGAATGCCGGAGGGCAGATTTCGCAGGAGAATATGTTTAAATTTTTTGATGAGCGGGGCAGGATTCTGACGCTTCGCCCGGATATGACTACCTCTATAGCGCGTATGGCGGCAACAAAGGAGGATTTGTCGGTGCTGCCGAAGCGGTACTGCTATACCGGCAGCGTATTCAGAGCGGAGCAGACGCAAGGCGCAAGACAGCGCGAATTTACACAGGCAGGTATTGAGCTTATAGGCTCCTATACTCCTGAGGCGGACGCGGAGGTCATAGCTGCGGCAATTGAGGCGGTAATTGCAGTAGGTATTGATGAATTTTCAATGGAGATTGGTCAGGTGGCGTTCTTCA
>CAMFCK010000082.1 GCA_945948775.1 uncultured Clostridia bacterium | reverse complement strand
ATTTTTCGCCGCTTTCAATAAGCTCCTTCAAACGATCGGTAACAAAGCCCTTTATGCCGTTTGAACCGTCATCGGTTGTGACAACAAGCCGGTCGGACACAGCTTTAAGCTCATCCTCAAGAATAATAAGGCTTTTATCACGAAAGCCCGTAATAGCGTGAACCTCTGCACCCATCGCATGCAGCTTCTTTGCCTGCGGATATGCTATAGCAGTACCCAGTCCGCCGCCGATAACAGCGACCTTCTTCAGTCCTTCAAGCTCTGTCGGCATACCGAGAGGGCCGGCAAAATCAAGAATGCTGTCCCCTGTCTCAAGCGCGGACAGATCTTTTGTCGTCTTACCTACAATCTGGACTATAATCGTAACGCTTCCCTTTTCGCGGTCAAAATCCGCAATGGTAAAGGGCACACGTTCGCCGTATTCGTCAATCCTAAGTATTATAAACTGCCCCGGCTCCGCTTTTTTTGCAATAAGCGGAGCGTCAACCTCCATCAAGAATATCTGAGGATTTAATACCTTTTTTTTCAATATTTTATATGCCAAATCTTCTCACTCCCAAAAAAAACATTCAACTAGTATTTTAACATATAATATTCTGATTTTCAAGTCCCGCGCCGCACAATTTTTATGTTTTTATAATTTATCCCTTTCTTTTCTCTGTTTTTGTTTCGGCAGACGCCCTGCAGAACATGCTGTTAGCCAGTAACATATGGTAAAATTCATAAAGCATATGGCTTCCCATATCATTGAGCTTTTCAAGGTCTATTTTATCTGAAATGCTGTTGCCTTTAAACGTCCTCTGGCTGCTTGTGCCGCTGATATAATCGGTAGACACTCCGAAAACCAGCGCAAGATTGAACCATGAATCTATATCCGGTCTTCTGCACCCCTTTTCCCATCCGGCAACGCTTGAACGGTTAGTGCCGATTTTGTCTGCAAGCTCCTGCTGCGTCCAGCCCTTTTCCTTTCTCAGCATAGCTATGCGGTTGCCGATTTCCTCCGCCGATTCACTTTCGATAACAGCTTTTTTCTCCACAGCCTTTTACCATTCCTTTCATTAATATATGCAAAGCCTCACTCCGCCGTCCGTCAGTTCATATCTTGCAGGTAAGATACCTATAAACCATCATTACCGCTTCGGCTCTTTTAATATTATCCTTTGCACGGATAGAGTTTACATCTCCTGTTATTGCGCCGAAGCCGGTCAGAATCGCAGCATAGCCCATCTTGTCGGGAGAAATACTGTCTGTATCGGCATAATCACAGCTGAAAATCCCGCTAAGCTTTGCCACGCGCTCATAGCCCATAAATCGTATCATGTACACAAACGCGTCCTCACGCACAACTGCCGATTCCGGATTTTTCTCCCCCTCCTTTACCAGACCTCGTCTCTCAAGCATAGAGTATAGAGCATCCTCGGTAAAATCCTTGTATGCGCTGCCAAAAAACGCGCCCGCGAAAAACCGGAGCATCTCAAGCTGCGTCATTTCCTCATCCGGGCGGAAGGCATCCGCCGCTTCGCACATACCCACCTCTGCCAGACGGCGGATAGCAGACTCTGCCCAATGACCGCTTATATCACTGTAATTAATTCGGGCAGACTCCTCTGCGGTGTCACGTTTTAAAGGCTCGCCGGTAACCGCGTCAATATCGGTGTAATCGCTGCTTTTTGAAATTGTATAGCACAGACGGAATACACCGCCGTTCTTTATATAAATAAGCTCTAAAGGAGCCGCCTCAAATATCCTTTTCGCCGCCTCTTCAAGGCCTATAGCCTCCTTTGGATCGGTGAAATGTTCGGTATACTCGTCCCATTCCAGATCATATGAGGAAATCCTTGAATGCCTTTTATCATACGAATAGCTGATATAGTTATTCCTATATGGAACACCGTTTACCAGCCGGCGGGCAGAACCGCTAAAATAATACTCGCCGTCGTTTTCAACCGCTTGCTCACATTCGGCTGCTTTTTCGGCACACACCTCCGAAATAAGCTGTTTCACAGCGGCATCGGCATTACCGGAGCTATCCTCCGGTTCGTTATAATAGCCGTAATTACTGATACTCAATATCTCGCCCGTTTCAGCGTCAAGCTGCGCATATACGCTTCTTCCGCTCTCCTCGTTTTCAAATCCTATACGCATCAGGAAATTTTCATTGTCTGTATTATTATCATCGCGGAAATACCATGGCATTCTTCTGAATATGCTGACATAGCTTCTTGTCATACCGTCGGAAAGCTTAAGAGCGCTTACGGAACGGACAATCTGCTCCGCGCGTTCCTCAGATATAAGATTTTCCACCCGGTCAAGCTCTGCAAGCTCCTCCTCGGTAAAGCTTACACCCGAATCCGCAGCCATCTCCGCCATAGCAGCATTTCCTCCCGCACTGCCGCCGGACGTTTGCTTTCTATAATCCTCACTGTCCGGAGCAAGCTCCTCGCCGGTAACGGCGCTGATATATCCGGGACTGTTTTTAAAGCTGTACTGCAGCATGACCTCATCGCTGAGTTTCGTTCCGTCCTTCAGCACAATCGGCTCGGCATGGTCGCCGTTTCTGCGCGCATACAAAAGCTCAGCAGGAAACATCTCAATATATCTGTCCTGCGGATTTTCAAGCGTAGCCTTCTCCTGAGAAAAATCGGTATCATAATCCCAGCTTATCGACATGCTGCTGACATACGCAGCGTCCGCGCACGCTCTAACACTTACAGAAGCGCTGTTGTTATGTACCTGCGCGCCGTCGTGCATACGCACATATGTAAAATCGAAATATGAATAACCAACGTTTGCAAAGCCTCTGCCGCTTTTGAATACCAGACAGTCGTTTTTATCTGCAAAAAGCTCCGGCGCCGCCTTTGAAATCATCTCATCCGCCAAACCGCGCGCTTCATCTTTTGTTATATCCGCCAATCCCTCGTGTTCGGTTTCATTTTGCGAATATGAGTAGTAGCTTATCCTTCCCTCACTATCCGCATTTACATAAATGGTTTCCGTTTCCTCCTCATTGTTCCATCGGAAGGAATATCCCGTATTCTCATCCTTTTCGTTCATAACGCCCGAACGGAATACCGAAAGCTCCTCCGGCACATCGATACGCGTCTTTACCGAGGCAAGAGCCGTCTTCATTTTGTCAGAATCCGCCGCAAAAGCAGGTGCAGACGCCGATAGCGCGATCGCCGCACACAGCATAAACGAAATTGTTTTTTTCATATCTCAAAAACACCTCCGAAATATATTTTCACTATATTAGACGGGCATTGCCTGCAAAAGTTCCATAACTTCCCAAAAAAATTACAAAAAATTTGTCTGCTATATAATTTGACTACAGCTCTTATTTTTGATATAATCAAACATGAGGTGAGTCTTCCTATGATTATTATACTACTTCTGATTTTGATTGCAATAGAAATTCTGACTTTTTTATTTGTAATTATGAAAAAAAATGACGCGTCTCAGCTAAAGGACGACCTTGCGCGCCAGAACGAGGCGTTAATGCAGAATATGAAGCTGATAGGCGATATGCAGAGCGAAAAACAGGAGGCACAGTCAAAGGCTATAAACACGTCTCTTTCGCAGTCGGGCTGCGTTTTAAAAGCTTCGAGAGCGAAAACAGGGAGAAGCTTGAGGCCATTCGCTCGGTTACTGAAAAGCAGCTTTTGCAGATACGCGAGGACAACTCAAAAAAGCTTGACGAGATGCGCCGTACCGTCGATGAAAAGCTGCAAAAGACGCTGGAGGAAAAGATGAACGAATCCTTCCGGCTTGTATCGGAGCGGCTGGAGCAGGTCTACAAGGGGCTCGGTGAAATGCAGAATCTCGCAAGCGGCGTCGGGGACTTGAAAAAGGTGCTTTCCAACGTAAAAACGCGGGGCATACTCGGCGAGCTTCAGCTCGGCTCTATTCTCAAAGAAATTCTTTCTCCTCAGCAGTATGAAGAAAACATAGCAACCGTTCCGGGCAGCAAAAACGTGGTGGAATTTGCCGTAAAATTTCCGCATGAGAACGGCGGCTTTACATATCTGCCAATCGATTCGAAATTCCCTCTTGACGCATATACCGACCTTCAGTCCGCCTATGACAGCGGCGATGCCCAGGCGGTAAAAGCAGCCGCAGCGGCGCTATGCACACGGCTGAAGCAGTTTGCCAAGGAGGTACATGAAAAATATGTGCTTTGCCCCTATACCACAGAATTTGCGATAATATTCCTGCCGGTAGAAGGTCTGTATGCCGAAGCCGTAAACCGCGGCATGGTCGAGATACTGCAGCGCGAATACAAGATTAACATAGCCGGTCCGAGTACAATGGCGGCAATTTTAAATTCACTGCAGATGGGCTTTAAAACGCTTGCTATCGAAAAGCGGTCCGCAGAGGTATGGACGCTGCTCGGCGCAGTAAAGAAGGAATTTGATACCTTCGGTACAGTTTTAAACTCCGCCCAGAAGAAGCTAGAGCAGGCAAACTCCGAGCTTGACAAGCTGGTCGGCGTACGCACGCGTGCAATCGAGCGCAAGCTAAAAAGCGTTGAAACCTTAGATGACGGCACTTCACGCCAAATTCTTGAAATTGATGAAGAATAGCTGCAAAATACATTGCAAAATCAAGTATATTATGATATTATTAATGTTGCGAAAGGAATGAATATATATGAAAATAAAAGATATACTAAACAATGGCAAGGTAAATATCTCCTGTGAGTTAAGTCCTCCCCGTGCCCTTACAAGCCTTGATGATACGGCAGGGATTGTCGCACAGATTGCAGCGCACTCGCCGTCGTTCATGAGCGTAACCTACGGCGCGGCAGGCACCGCTGCCGAGGCGTCAAAAACGATTGAGGTAGCGCGGCAGATACAAAAGGACAACCATATAACCGCACTTGCGCATATGACCTGTATCAACGCAACTGATGACGTCATAGATTCAACGCTTGATGCGCTCCGTGCCGACGGAGTCGAAAACCTGCTTGCGCTTCGCGGAGATATTCCGGCAGGATATGAAATGCGTCCCGACACCAAATACCGCCATGCAAGCGACCTTGCAAAAAAAATCAAAAGCCGTGGCGATT
>CAMFCK010000081.1 GCA_945948775.1 uncultured Clostridia bacterium | reverse complement strand
AACGCTTAGCCCTTCCGGATTGTTCATAATCACATCAGTATATACATGCTTTCCGTCTACCATGTTGTAGGAAACTCCTTCAACGCCGAAATTAGACATATCAAAGCCTTTGTCTGTATACCAGAAATCTGCCCACTCAGCGGCGCTGTCCGGATCCTTGCAGGCGGTTGTGATTGCCAGATACGGTCCCTTAACCTCATTTTCAAGCGGAGGGAAATGCGCTGTATCACCATGCTTCATAACAGGCATCGGCGCTGCGTCAAGACTAAAGTCCTCACCCTCCTTTGAATTAAGGTAGCGGCCCAGACCGCTTAAAAAGCTGAATACAACGCCGGCATCTCCGTTTAAGATTTTTGCGTCCGCCGCATTTGATGAATTGGACGCAAAGTCCTTATCCAGCAGTCCTTTTTCGCACCATTCCGCCATTTTCGCTATCCACTCTTTATACTGCGGCTCCAGCGGACCGTATTTAACGGTATCAGCGTCGCAATACAAACCCTTGCCGACATCATACGCATTATTGAAGGTACTTGTATAGCCTCCCGTGGCAAAAAGCGCCGCCACACCTGTAAATGGTGCACTTGCTCCCTTTTTCTCCTTGAATGCCGTCAGAACGGTTTCCCATTCATCAAGCGTTACCGGCACATCAAGCCCAAGCTCGGCAAGCCAATCGTCACGTATGAGCAAGCCGCCAAAAGTGCGGTATTTACCGGTGTTGAGAGCCGGAAAAGCGTAGATTGTTCCCTCGTCCGTTACTGTCTGCCTGTACCAATCATCATTACTGTCGAGTGCATTCTTAAAATTCGGTGCGTTCTTTTCAACAATATCGTTGAGCCTGAGTATAATCCCATCCGAAATCGCTTTGTCCGGCCCGCCGGGATAGGTCGGCCAGTTGGAATACTCAATAAAGTCAGGCAAAGAACGCGAAGCAATCATAAGGTTGAACTGCTCAGTCTCCTGACCCACGGGAGGATGAATAAATTCGATATGTACACCGGACTGTTTTTCACGTTCCTGATACATAGCAATATCACCGAGCGTTTCACATCTTGACGCAATCGTGCTGGTCATGGGCGACCAGTAAGTAAAAGATGTCTGCTTTTCATTTGTTTGGCTGTCTGCCGGAGTATCCCCCGCACAGCCGGCAAGTCCGCAAATCATCGCTGAACACTCCTTTCTTTTTTAACACGAAGCAAATTAATCTGCCTCTGCCGTTTTTTATCATCCCTTGACGGCTCCCACCATCATACCTTTGACAAAATATTTCTGGATAAACGGATATACAAACAATATCGGCAATGTTGCGACAACTGTTGTAGCATACTTTATGCTCTCACCAATCATATATTTATCCGTAGCTCCCGCATTTCCCGACATGGAGTCGGTTGCATTTATCAACAATATTTCACGCAGAATAAGCTGAAGAGGATACTTCGATCTGGTGCGCATATAAAGCATTGCGTTAAACCATGCATTCCAGTGACCTACTCCGTAAAACAGTACCATAACCGCTATTATCGGTAGCGACAGCGGCATTATTATCCGAAACAGCATAACAATGTCATTTGCGCCGTCAAGGAGAGCCGATTCCTCAAGGCTTTTTGGAATTGCCGCGAAATTAGTTCGCATGATTATCATATTATAGGTACTGATTGCGCCGGGTAAAATCAGCGCAAGCAGCGTATCACCGAGATTCAGAAATTTATAAATCAGCAGATACGACGGTATCATTCCTCCCGAAAAATACATTGTGAAAATCATCATGTAGGTCAGTGCTTTTTTTATTCTGTAATCATCCCTCGTAAGCAGGAATGCAGCAAATGATGTCATAAACACATTCAGTATAGTTCCGAACAGAACAACAATAATTGTCGTACGGTACCCGGTCATTATGTTTGGATTTTTAAGTACCGCTTTATAGCTTTCAATGCTGAAGCCCTTTGGAATCAGCATAAGCCCTTTATCTCCCAAAAGATATTTGCTGTCTGAAAATGAACAGGTCAGAACATAGTATATAGGATAAAATGTTATAACTATCATCATTATCATTATGAGAATGTTTATAAAGTCAAATATATACTCGCCTGTTGTACGTTTTGTAACCATCACCATAGCCTCCCTTGCTTAAAACAGACCGCTGTCAGTCAATTTATTTGAAAACCAGTTTGCAAACAGTAGCAGTATAAAATTAACCACTGATTGGAAAAGGCCCACTGCTGTTGAGAAGCTGTAGCGTGCGCTTCCAATACCCATTCGATAAGCATATGACGATATTACATCTGCTGTTTCATAGGTGGTCGGTCCGTACAAGAGAATTATCTTTTCATATCCTACGCTCATAACCGTTCCGATACGCATTATCAGCATAATGGTGATAGTCGGCGCAATGCCCGGCAGCGAGATATGCAGCATTCTGCGAAAACGTCCTGCACCATCAATAGCCGCCGCCTCATACAGCTCCTGATCAATTCCCGTAAACGCAGCAAGATATATTATGCTGCCCCAGCCTATACCCTGCCAGATTCCGGTTGCAACATATACTGCCCGGAAATATTGAGGATCACCAATATAATTCATCCTTTGGCCGCCGAAATAAGCTATTATTTTTGTAACAATTCCGTCAGTGCTGAAAAAGTCCACAATAATACCGCAGATAACAACCATTGATATAAAGTGCGGCAGATAAGTTATGGTCTGTACAGTCTTTTTAAAATACTTGTTTCTTATCTCATTCAAAAAGAAAGCAAAAATTATCGGAGCCGGAAAACCGAACAGTATTTCATAAAAACTTATCTTAAGCGTATTTACAAGCGTTCTTTTAAAATACACTCCGCCGAAGAAAGACTTAAAATGTGCAAGTCCGACCCAACTGCTGTTAAATATACCCTTGCCCATCTCATAATTCTTAAAAGCGATTACGATACCGAACATCGGAAGATAGCAAAATATAACATAATATGCTACCACCGGCACCGCCAGAAGATAAAGATACCTGTTTTTATAAAACTCCTGCCGCCACGTGCGTTTAACACACGCTGATTTCATAACTTTATTTGTCCGTAAATTCATATATAAACCACAGCTTCCTGAACTCTAAAATATGTCGCCTTTAAAACAATATATCTCCCTTTAACCACATCCGAAACATCTGTCTTTTTTATTTCGTCTTTTGATGTGTCAACTATATAATAGGTACACCCGTCTAAGAACTTAAATATACCTGTTGAAGCGGATGCAAATACCATCGTTCTGCTGTCGGCGTCTATGTCTATCTCCTGCACCGTTCCGCCTGCTATTGTAGCGCTTGTGTATATACCGCCGTTAAAAAACTTTGCCGTCCCATACTGAGATGAATAATCAAATCTGAGTGTGTATGCACTCATTTCGCCATTCGGATTTGTCAGAAACTGTATTATATCTCCAAAGCCAAGGGCTTCTATACTGCCGAAATTTCCATTGACAGAGGTATTAAGCTCTACATCATATCCCTTATATACTCCCATTACCGTATAAATAACATCATTGTCATCATTTACAGTCTTTCTCACTTTTTTTACTATCATCAGACTTGAAGAAGTACTGACATTAGCATAAAGATAATCCGAGCTCAACATGCATACTTCGCTGCTGCCTGTAAGGTCGCAGTCATAAACATATCCGCTGTATGATGCATCAGCTGTAAGATTTGCTATACTGCCGACATAAAATTCACTGTCTTTTGTACCGTCCTCCTGATCCGGAATGAAGAAAACCAGGTTCTTGCCTGTCATGCGAGCTGCTGTTCCGAATGCATCTATACTCGTGCGGAATTGCTGTGAAGATATTTTTCTTGCTCTGAAGGTTCCATTCTCAATCGCTGTCCTCTCCGCACTCGACCACGGCTCATATACGGTTGCTGTATTCATTTCAACCACCTGTCCGTCTGAATTAACGCGGTAGGTAATCATCTGGCGATAGCCTGACGGTATTGTTCCAAGCATCTGATATACCTCGTCATCACTCTTTGGAACAGAATTGAATTTTATCCTATTCCGAAGCGGGAGTTCCACCCATCTTGAGTTTTCAGTAAAAATCTTCACATTAACTGTTTCATCAAATTCATCCTTGTAAAGCCAGTTAAGGTATCCGTATACATAGAGCTTGTCGTTCTCGGCGAAGGAAATTCTTTCATTGCAGTCAATATACCATGTGTAGTATTTACCGTTTTCTACACCCGAAATATCGAAAAACGGACTCACCTCATAGCTTTTCCCGTCAATCGTTATTTCATCTTCATCTATTGCCTGTGAAGTGCCTTCTACCTGCTTCATTGAGGTACGAATTTCCACTACGTTTCTTCCATCGCCGACGGACATCAGATAATTCAGCGTCATACCGGCACTGACAGCCTGAACTGATATCTTCGCATCGCCCTTATAGGCTATATAATCGCACTCAATTTCAGTATCAAGCTTTATTGTCGTTCCGTCCGCGCCGATAATATTGCCTGTTTTGGCAACCACATAACTTACCCTGAGCTGCTTATAGTCCTTTACCTCCACTACATCATATACATAGTCTCTGTCATTATCTATAAGTGTCATACTTCCGTATTCAGGTATCATCAAGGCTTCTGAAATTGCCTGCTGCTTGTAATTATAGATAAAGGATGCCGACTTTGAAATGCGGTATGTCTTGCCCTTACCATTATCATTTTTCATCGTAACCGAGGTTGTGCTTACCTCCCCTATTTCATCATAGTTCAGTACCACCTCAGTATTGCGATACCCTACAGCATACAAAAGCGTTCCGTGCCCGGCATTGTCATCATCCCTGTAATAATAGTCCACGCATCTTCCGAGAAGCTCTGTCGCGTCCACCTCTCCCGAATAATATGTAACTCCGTCAATAGCGCATAGTCCTTCATCTGCACCCACTTGAGTATAGATTGAGGTATACGCATCACTGTCCATAATTCCGCGGCCTTTAATTATATTGTGTGCAGCCTCCAACAGGGTTACGCCCGGATCGCTCTCATAGTAATTAGTTCCGCCCGCAGCAGCAAGCTCTACCGGCTCACATTCCAGCGCTGTCATAAGTATTTTGACAGCGTACTCTCCGG
>CAMFCK010000080.1 GCA_945948775.1 uncultured Clostridia bacterium | reverse complement strand
GAGCCTGCCGCTGCGGCTGCGGCGGTGGCATCGCGGCCAGGACCAGTGCCGACAACATCATTACCGCCACCGTCTCCGACTGGGGCTGTTATGCCATGATTGCCGCTCTTGCCTTTATCAAAGAGGATATCGACATAATGCACGATGCCGAGCTTGAAAAAGAAGCGGTTAAATGTGCGAGCAACAGCGGTATGATTGATATGTACGGTTGGCTTATCCCGGCAATTGACGGCTTTGGTCTTGAAATCAATCTGCCTATCGTATCACTCATGCGCGAGATGGTGGCTAAGGCATTAAGTCTTAAGGAAACCTGCAAAACATGGTTTGAGAAGGTTGAGGAGCTCCACTGGTTTGATGACAAATAAAATAAACTTGAAAGGTTTTAGCTATGACCAACAATACCTGCAAGGTCAGATTTCTTTCGTGCGGTGACAGCGCGGTTACGGTTGAATTTTCAAAGGAAATGAGCGAAGAAACCAACCGCAAGATAAGATTTCTTGCGGCAAAAATCGAAAGCGACAGAATAAAGGGCGTTTTGGAAAGCGTACCCACTTTTTGCAGTATGACTGTTTATTTCGATCCGCTTGTTATCTCAAGAAAAAAATTGGAGAAAAGGATACTGAAAATTATAAATTCTTATAAGGAAAGCTCGGTTGGAAAGCGTCGGGTTTTCCTTATTCCCGTTTGTTACGAGGGTGAATATGCTCCGGATATGGAAAGCGTGTGTGACCTCACGGGACTTCCCAAGGAGGAAATAGTTAAAATTCATACCTCAACGGACTATCTTATATATATGCTTGGATTTTTGCCGGGATTTCCCTATCTTGGAGGAATGGACAAGCGAATAGAAGCTCCAAGGCTCAAGTCTCCGCGAACGGTTATTCCGGAAGGTGCGGTGGGTATAGGCGGCAAGCAGACGGGTATTTATCCTCTTGCATCCCCGGGCGGCTGGAGGCTTATTGGTAGAACTCCGGTTAGAGTATATGACCCTGAAAGGGCTGAGCCGATTGTGTACAAGGCAGGCGACTATATAAGATTTTATTCGATCAACGAGACCGAATTTGAAAAAATAGCCACATCTGCTCCGAGTGTAATAGAAGTGAGGGAGGAAGGCTAATGGCTAAAATAACTGTTATTTCCTCCGGCCCTTTGTCAACAATTCAGGATGAGGGACGCTTTGGATATATGAATACGGGTTTTTCACCAAACGGCGCAATGGACTCATATTCCATGAGGCTTGCCAATATTTTGGTGGGCAACGCTCCGGGCAACGGCGTTATTGAAATGACGATGATAGGTATGACGATGAGCTTTGATTCAACCGCCGTTATTGCACTAACGGGCGCGGATATGCAGCCCGAAATAAACGGTAAGCTCATAAAAATGTATGCAGCCTGTGAGGTGCATAAGGGAGATACATTGTCACTTAAAGCCGCAGTAAGCGGCATGCGAACATATTTTGCGGTGGCAGGTGGCTTTGACCTTAGCCCTGTTATGGGGAGTATGTCTACTAATTTAAAATGCAAGCTGGGCGGTTTTTGCGGAAGAAAGCTTCGGGCGGGCGACGAGCTGCCGCTTCGCTGGGACATAAGCCTAAAGATAATCGGCGAGCGAGGTATGATACCCGAAAACACATATAGAAGCCTTGTTACCGTAAGAGTAATAACGGGCCCCCAGGATGATTATTTTACCGTAGGTGGCATGAAAACCTTCTTAACGAGCGAATATACTGTGTCTGAAAAGTCGGCTCGTATGGGAATAAGGCTTGATGGCGACAAGATAGAAAACAAAAACGGAGTTGACATTATCTCCGACGGTATTGCCACCGGCGCAGTGCAGATTCCGGCATCGGGTACGCCGATTATTATGATGGCTGACCGCCAAACAACCGGCGGCTATGCTAAGATAGCAAATGTGATAAGCGCTGATCTTAAAATAATCGCTCAGGCAAGACCTGGGACAAAAATCCGCTTTCAGGCGGTTAGCGAGAAAGAAGCCGTGAGGCTTAAAAATAAAGAAGACAGCAAGCTGAAGGCTTTGCAGTACAGAATGCTTTATGCTATATGAAAGGATCTATGATTATGGATTATTCAAAAATGTCTCCGTCTGATGTGAGAAAGCTCATAAGGGAAGGCAAAATAACCGGTCAAACCTCCGGAATGTGTGATGGATATGCTCAGGGAAACCTTTTGATTCTTCCTATGGAGCAGGCATATGATTTTTTGCTGTTTACCCAGAGAAACCCAAAGCCATGCCCGATTTTGGAGGTAGGGGACAAGGGTAGCAGGCTCGTAAAGACAATGGCTGAAAATGCCGACATAGCAACAGACATTCCTCGCTACAGAGTGTGGGAGTATGGCGATATGGTCGGTGAATACACCGATATCGCTCACCTTTGGAGAGATGATTTTGTGTATTTTCTTATAGGATGCTCTTTTTCATTTGAGGGCGAGCTTCTTTCGGCGGGCATACCGGTAAGACATATTGAAGAGAGCAAAAATGTGCCTATGTATATAACAAATATCGACTGCGAGGAGGCAGGCATTTTTCACGGCAAGGTGGTTGTAAGTATGCGCCCCATGCTGGCGATTGAAGCTATAAGAGCGGCTTCCATCACCGCTTCAATGCCGAGAGTGCACGGTGCACCTATTCACTTGGGCGATCCCGAAAACATAGTGATTAAGGATATATCAAAGCCCGACTTCGGCGATTCTGTCACTATAAAGGACGGTGAAATCCCCGTTTTCTGGTGCTGCGGAGTTACACCTCAATCGGTGGTTATGAGCGCAAAGCCTCCGATAGCCATATCTCACGCCCCGGGACATATGTTTATAACCGATGTTAAAAATACACTCTTAAAGGATTGATAAATATGTATTCGATAGATCTGAACAGCGACCTTGGCGAAAGCTTTGGAGCATACAAAATAGGCAGGGACGAGGATGTTATACCTCTTATTTCCTCTGCAAATGTTGCCTGTGGGTTTCATGCAGGTGACCCGTCCGTAATGGCTAAAACCGCGGCGCTTTGCAAGGAAAACGGCATTGCAATCGGGGCACATCCGGGATTTAACGATCTTGTGGGGTTTGGCAGAAGAAATATGAGTGTTGCTCCGTCGGATATTAAAAATATGATTATATATCAGGTGGGCGCCCTTGATGCTTTTTGCAGGGCTTCGGGTATAAGAATGCAGCATGTAAAGCCCCACGGCGCACTCTATAACATGGCGGCAAAGGACGCCGCTGTTGCAGGTGCGATATGCGAGGGAATTTACGAATATAATCCCGAACTGGTTCTTATGGGACTTGCAAACAGCGAAATGATAAATCAAGCTAAAAAACTAGGGCTTCCGTATGCGGCGGAGGTATTTGCCGACCGAGCATACGAGGATGACGGCACACTTGTGGCGCGCACAAAGCCCGGTGCTATGATAAAGGATGAAAATGATGCTGTGAGCCGCGTTGTTGGAATGATAAAAAATCACAGAGTTACATCCATAAACGGAAATGAAATAGAAATCAGTCCCGACTCGGTATGTGTGCACGGGGGCCGCGAAAAGGCAATTGTATTTGTAAAGAAAATAAGCGAAACTCTGAATGGAGAAGGCATTATTATAAAGCCTGTTTGTGAAATTATCTCGGAAAGGTAGTATTATCATGACATCAAAACATATTTACCATAAGTATTGCCGCAGCTTTGCCGCTATTGATCTCAGTGCAATAAAGCATAATCTTCGTGAGCTCAAATCGTGCATAAATGACGGAGTTCTCACAATGGCTGTTGTAAAGGCTGACGCATACGGTCATGGCAGTGTGACGGTTGCTCGGTATATAGAAAATGAAGTGGATTATTTTGCGGTTGCAAGTCTTGATGAGGGGATTGTGCTCAGAAATGCTGATATAAAAAAACCTATTCTTATTCTATCCCATACAAATCCTCTGCTGTTTGAAAGCCTTTTGGATAATGACATTACGGCTACAATATATCATCTCTATGAGGCAAAGCTTCTCTCCGACGCCGCAAAGGCCAAGGACAAAAAAGCCAAGGTGCACATTGCACTTGACACAGGAATGGGAAGAATAGGTTTTACTCCGGACAGTGAGGGCGCTGACACAGTTAAGGAGATTTCAATGCTTGACGGCATTGAGCTTCAAGGCCTGTTCAGTCACTACGCCTGTGCCGACTGTTATGACAAAACTGATGCAAACAGGCAAACAGCACTTTTTGACAAATTCATTGGGCTTCTTGAAGAAAGAGGCGTTAACATCCCAATTAAGCACATATGTAACAGTGCAGGAACTATGGATTTCAAAAAGCAGTATAATATGTGCCGTTTGGGTATTGCGCTCTATGGACTTTATCCCTCCGATGAAATGGATAAGGAAAAAATAAAGCTCATTCCGGCAATGGAGGTTGTTAGCCATGTGGTTCATGTGAAAACTGTGCCCGCAGGCTTCAAAATCGGTTACGGTCATATATACGAGGCGCCGAGCGTGCGCAAAATTGCAACTGTGTGCATAGGATATGCCGACGGCTACAACCGTTGCCTTACAAATGTGGGTTATGTGCTGATAAACGGCAAAAAAGCTCCGATTGTCGGCAAGGTATGCATGGATCAGATAATGGTTGATGTCACAAATATCGAGAATGTAACGGTGGGAATGCACGCTGTTATAATGGGAGAAAGCCAAGGCGAGATTTTGAGCGCCGAAACTCTCGGGGAAATGTGCCACAGCTTTAATTATGAGGTGGTGTGCACCTTTATGCCAAGAGTTACAAGGCTTTATTATATTGACGGCGAACTTCAAAAAATGGAATAAAAGTGATATTCTGTTTTGAAATTTATAAAAATCATATTAAAGTGATATGCACGCCATTACAAAGTGTACGTCAAAAATGGGCACGTACATGAACATCATCCGGCGGATCTTCTGATACATTCATCTCTGCCACTGCTAGACGGGTTCTCCGTTAAAATATAACATGCCCAATTTACCGTTCATAACTCTCGGCGCTGTGGGTCTTATTGCCATAAAAATTCACTTATAATATAATTATCCGATTTTAAGGGATAGTTATATTATGCCTCCTTAAAAGAGACTGCCGCTCGTACCGGCAGGCATTACTACTATGATG
>CAMFCK010000079.1 GCA_945948775.1 uncultured Clostridia bacterium | reverse complement strand
TGCAGAAATTATACGTGATAAGTTTATTATACATTCTCAGGTTGAATTAACTGAAAGTATAGATAAAATAAGTGAGGATGTCAATTTTGGAAGCTGCGGATTATTCGTTGACGGACTTAATCAGGGTTTTGCAATCGATGTAAGAAACTGGGGACACAGAGGAATTGACAAGCCTGAAAATGAACAGTCAATTTACGGCCCGCAGGAAGCTTTCGCAGAAATGCTTAGAAATAATACTGCTTTGATAAGAAAGATTGTCAAGACAGAGAAGCTTATAGCAGAAGGAGTAAAAATCGGAACCGTTTCAAAAACGCGTGGTGTGCTCTTGTATATATCAGACATTGCAAATGACAAGCTTGTTAATGAGGTTAGAAAGAGAATTAACTCAATCTCCATGGAGTATGTCATTGCAATAGAGGAAGTGGCACAAATGCTCGAAAATGAGAGCTATACAGCCATTTCTCAGTCATTATCAACTGAGCGTCCCGACAGGGCTGCGCATGCTCTGACGATGGGGAGAGTTGTCCTGCTCTTAAACGGCAGTCCGCGTGCTCTTATATTCCCGTCAAATGTTTTTGAAATGACGCATGCAGCCTCTGACGCATATCTTCGTGCACCTTATGCTAATATGACAAGAGTGATAAGGCTCATAGGCATGATTATATCCGTACTTTTTCCAGGACTTTATTTGGCAATAACCTTGTTTCATCAGGAAATGCTGCCGACATACCTGCTTTATGCAATAAGTGCGTCGAGTGCAAATGTGCCGTTTCCTAGTATAGTTGAGCTTTTGTTAATGGATTTTTCCTTTGAAATTATCAGAGAAGCAGGCATAAGGATGCCCGGACCGGTAGGACAAACGCTTGGAATTGTGGGCGGTCTTATTCTTGGGCAGTCAGCAGTCAGCGCAAAGATAGTAAGCCCGATTATGATTGTTGTAATAGCAATAACCGGTATCGGTTCCTTTGCGACTTCTGATTATTCAATAAGCTGGAGTCTTCGTATTATGAGGTTAATATTTATTGCACTTGCAGCAGCAGCCGGTTTTTTGGGAATTGCCATAGGGATATTTGTTTATTTAACTTATGTTGCAACTATTTACAGCTTCGGTGTGCCGTATCTTTCTCCGCTGCCCGGAAGTGATAATAAAGGTTA
Source organism: uncultured Clostridia bacterium (assembly GCA_945948775.1). GTDB lineage: Bacteria > Bacillota > Clostridia > UBA1381 > UBA1381 > HGM11525. Next base: position 3,992 of record CAMFCK010000079.1, on the reverse strand, counting down.
TTTTTCTGCACTTTTTGTTAAGCAAATTTGGAAAAGGGAAAAGCGGCCGTCATATCTTGGCGTAAAGAATGACGATGCGGAACCAAAAATCAGCAGGAAGTGGAAGCATATGCAATAATTTGACAAAAAGTTTCACGTGAAACAATTAATGCAGGTGATAAACATGAAAAGAAAATTTACTCTTACAAGCCGTGATATGAGTTCAATAATGATAAATCTGATTGCTGTCAAAATGCTGTTTACCTATCCGCGATTTCTTATAGAGAGATGTGAAAATTCAGCATGGATACCTATTTTAGTATATGGTGCAGCAGCTTTTGGGATATATTATATCACGCAATGGCTTTACACAAAAACAGGACGTACTTCAATTCTTTCACAGGCTGAAGCTATAGGTGGAAGATGGCTCAAGATTATCATCGGATTTATTTTGATAGCTGTCCTGTTTGTTGACATATCCCCTATGATACGGGCTTGCCCTGAAGCAATTAAAACTGCTCTGCTGCAAAATTCTTCAATGACTCTGATAGTTTTTATGTTAGTTATTGGAATTATTATGGGGACATATAACGGAATAGAAGCGTTAGGAAAGGCAGCCGCGCTGTTTCTACCGGTTGCCGGCATATTTATGCTGGGATTTTTTCTTATGGTAATGCCGTCCTTTGAGATAAATAATTTGTTTCCTGTATCCTTTACAAACAGCATAATGCACGGAACTTCAGCGCTGTCGGTATTTTCTGATATTATCGTTATAAATATACTTTTACCGTACTGCAAAGATAGCAGTACGGTAAAAAAGGCAGGCCTTTCGTCAATAGTAATTAGCGGAGCAGTAGGGGTGTTAATTACAATTTCATACTGTCTGGTATATCCCTATCCCGTAAGTGCGAGATTTATTGTCCCCATGTATCAGCTGTCGCGTATGGTCAATATCGGAACATTCTTTCAAAGACTGGAAGCGGCTTTTGAATTTGTATGGACTATATCAAGTTTATTCTATGCGTCGGTATATTTGTTTATATTGTGTGAAATATTTAAAGAATGCTTTGATCTAAAAAATTACAGACCTCTTATATTTCCAATGGTTACTATTCTTATAAGCTTTGTATTTAGAAGGGAAACCTATTCAGATACTCTCAGCGATGCTTTTGTAAATATGTCGGTTATATATCCGATATTGTATATTTTGCCGTTGATTATAGGATTAGCATATATGATTAAGATGAATAAAAATGAAAGGAGGGTTCAATAGTGAAGTGGCTAAAAACAGCATGTATATGTGTGGTTTTTGTTTTGTCAGGCTGCAGTGAGATCATCGAGCCGAGCGATCTTGCATATGTAGTTGCCATTGGCATTGATAGTGCAAATAGGAAAAATGCGTAGGACTTCACATTGCAGATTGCAAATCCTATTGCTATAAGCGGCGGTTCAAATGAAGAAGGCGGAGAGGGAGGAGAAAAGACAATTTCAGAAATAACGGTTACTGCTCCGACAATATATTCCGCCGTCAATATTGCAAATCATCTCAATTCAAAAAAAATATCGCTTTCGCATACTGCTTTGATTGCTTTTTGTGATGAAATAGCAAAGAATGGAGTAAACGATTTTGCAGACACTATTGCAAGAAGCGAGGAGCTGCGCCCAAATACGCATATAACCGTAGTACGCGGAAGTGCAAAGGAATATTTAAGTGAGATTAAGCCGACAAATGAGGTCAATCCGGTGCAGTATTACAAGATGATATACGGTGTTGGGTATACAGGTTTCATACCTAAAAATACAAGTCAGAAATTTTATATATCAAGTGTTTGCGATTATAGGGATATTGTGCTGCCGCTTTCAGCACTGAAAAAGGATAACCCGGAAAACAGCGAAATCATGTATGAGGGTTTTGAATATTACACAAAAAATTATCTTGCCGGCGATGTGGACGCGCAAAGCGAAGAAAAAACGCAGTCATATGGTATGGCGATAATGTCAGGAGGAAAGATGATTGCTGAGGCAGGAGCAGTAGAGGCGGAGCTTTATAATATTCTGACAGGACAATATTCACAAAGCGAGGTAACATATAAAGATGAGCGTACGCCTGACCGCCCCGTGACGGTAACGCAGTCACAGCAGAAAAAGCCAAAAATACGAGTGAGGATTGTCAATCAGAAACCGGAAATATATATAAAAATTTTTTTAGAAGCAGATTTGCACACCATTTCTGGACAATATCTGATAGAAGAAGAATATGATAATTTTGAAACGCAGGCTAAAGAAGAAATAAAAACGGCGGTGGACAAATTTCTGAAAAAAACAGTAAGCGAATATCAAAGTGATATAATCGGCTTCGGCGACTACGCAAAGCGGAGCTTTAAAATGTATGATGAGTTTATAGAATATGGTTGGAGCAAACGGTATCCGGAGTCTGAGTTTATAACAGAAGTGGATTTTCATATCAGAAGAAGCGGTCTTGTTGACAGGAAGCAGGGATAAAAGTGCAATTTGCAGTATATGTGTTGGTGGCAGTCATGGCAATAAGGTGTATAAGCTATGGAATATGTGAAATAAGGGAACGCAATTTCACAGGAGGAGCTGCGGTAATATTATTGGCAATGGTGTCAATGATATGCGGGCTGAATTTGTTTTATTGACAAAATGCTTATTATGATGTATAATTGATGAGAAAATGAGTAGGTCAGACAATCGCGGGCAATAGAAATATTGTGTGAGGAAAGTCCGGGCTCCACAGGGCAGGGATGCCGGCTAACGGCCGGTGAGGGCGACCTTAAGGATAGTGCAACAGAAAATAAATGCCGTGCAATGTACGGCGATTGTGGAAATGTGCGGTAAGAGCGCACAGGGAATATGGCAACTGACTTCCCGTGTAAACCCCATCCGGAGCAACATACAACAGCATAATTAAGCTTGCTCGGCGCTATGCGAAAGAATGGCTTGAGCTTCGCAGCAATGCGCAGCCACAGATAGATGATTGTCTGATACAGAACCCGGCTTACAGACCTGCTCATTTCAATAAGAATACATTCCATTCTAATTAGGGGACATAAAATATTTTATGTCCCCTAATTATGTTTATATTTCTTTTTTGTATTTTTTATATTTTTCACGCGTGGCAAGTCCGCCCCTGATATGCCGTTCTGCCTTGTTCTCAGCCAATACTTCGTGTACCTGCTTTGCAAGCTTTTCGTCTAATATACTTAACCTTTCGGTTATATCTTTATGTACGGTCGATTTAGAAATATTGAATTTTTTTGCAGCGGCGCGGACGGTAGTTTTTTGTTCCAGTATAAATGCGGCGAGAGTGCGTGCACGTTCAGCTATATAATCTTTCATTCATATATCCCCCAAAAAATCAGCTTTTTCTATAAGGTATGATATTTGCAAGGGAAATATGACAGTAGTTTTATTAATGATAAAGAAACAAAACGGTTTTTCAGAATATGTTATTGGTAATATAATAAAATTATAGTTTCTGTGCAAAATAAGTTTGTAAAATAAATTAATGAGGCAAATAACGTGAAAAAAAGCCGCTAATCTCGCCGCTTTTTGCCCGGTGCGATACACTCGTACAGTGCTGCTTGCTGCAAAGAGGCAATCTGCTTGCGTCTTTTTCACGTTATGATTTGTGCCGCCGCATGGCGGCGGAATGGAGGATTAACATGAAAGAAAATATCGCAAATGCATTGGCGATGAACGCGCTGGACGATATCCCAAAGGCAGCGCCGGACGCTCTAAGAATTACCGGGCTGATAAAGCAAAGCGGCAGGATAACCGGTTACAGACTGTCGGATGATACTGTTCTTGATAAGCAGCAGGCTGTTTCGCTTGCAAGACAGGGAGGGATTGCCGGTGTAGGTATTGCGCACAGGGGCGATACCGAATATCTGAAGTCGATTCCAGATGGCAGCGAGAATAATAACCTTGGCAATTTGCCGTCGGTTTCTCCTGCTGATTTATAAGCTGCTGCATAACAGCCCCGCCAGAGT
>CAMFCK010000078.1 GCA_945948775.1 uncultured Clostridia bacterium | reverse complement strand
GACAAAATAATATCCGGAATGAAAACCATAGCCGATAATGCCGATTTGACGCAAATCAAAAGCTTCCTTTGTGATATGACATACCTTGTCTGCGATCTGGCGCAAACTAACGAGGATTCTCTGTGCAGCCGGGTTAAAAGCTATATCGATACACATTTTACAGATTCCAATTTGAATGCTGCGGCTATAGGTGAAAAATTCAATAAGGGCGGTTTTTATGTGTCGAAGATATTCAAGGACGGAACAGGACAGAAGCTTGGAGATTACATTATTGATGTCAGAATAAATAATGCAAAGAAGCTGCTTTTGGAGGATCGCGACATGAAAATAAACGATATTGCCGCCAACTGCGGATATGAGTTGGCAAGGACATTTCTGAAGCAGTTTAAGGAAAAGGAGGGCATAACTCCGACGCAGTACAGAAAAATGAATAGCTGAATAACACAGGGCGGTAATTAAAAGCTGCCCTGCGCTGCATTATAAATATAGAGCAAATCCGGTGTTTTCTTAATCTGTTCACCAATTTTTAAAAATGAACACTTGATATGGAATTTTTATTGAGGCATAATAAAATTATAAAATCTATTATCAAAATAATATAAGGAGATGAACTGAACATGAACGTAAAAAGAATGCTTGTAAGCGCTGCGCTTTTTGCTGCTGCGCTGATTGCGGTATCCGGCTGCGGCAATGTAAAAAACATAGAGACTAAGTCGAGTGGAATTACATATTCGGATGGTACATACCCAATGTCATGTAATGACACACTTACAGTATGGAGTTCAACTCTCGGCGGCGGAGAGGATATGAACGAAATTCCGCTTGGTGACGAATGGAAAAAACAGACAGGTGTCAATGTTGAGTTTATTCAGCCGATGAACGGTTCAACGGAGGCTTTCAACGTGCTGATTGCATCGGGAGATTTGCCGGATATTATCGTTGCGAATCTTTACACTGAGCCGGGCGGTATTATGAAGTTTGCTAATGATAACATAATAGTGCCGCTGACCGACTATATCGACGAATATGCGCCGAACCTCAAGAAATATTTAGATGAACATACAGATATTGCAAAAATGGTTAGGTGCGATAACGGACAGTATTATTCATTCCCGTTTGCGATGGAAAGCGATAAGCTGACTTCTACAGCGGGCGCAGTTGTAAGAAAGGATATGCTTGACAAAGCAGGCTTGCAGGTGCCGGAAACCATTGACGAGTGGCACACAGCGCTTGCGGCGGTTAAGGCTCAGGGAGCAACCGCGCCGCTCAGCTATGATTTGCTTTTCTGGGAAGAGCGGTACGGTGTATTTTTGGGCGCATACGGAACCAAGGCTGACTTTTATATAAAGGACGGCGAGGTGAAATACGGCTATCTTGAGCCGGAGATGCGCGAAGGACTGAGCACTCTCAATCAATGGTACAGCGAGGGCTTAATAGACCAGAATATCGTAAAGATTGCGGATATGGACGCAAATATAATGAATTCCGTTACCGGCGGCAGCTGTATGTGGGCAGGCGGCGGAATAGGTAAATATATGAATGCTATGAAGGACAAAAACCCCGATTTTAACCTTGCGCCGGCCCCGTATCCTGTTTTAAACAAGGGTGAAAAATCACAGTTTGGTTCAAAAAAATTCCTGTATGATCCCAGCGGCAACGCATTTATCACAACCAACTGCAAGAATATTGAGTTGGCTATGCGTTTCTTGGACTATGGTTATACTGAGGCGGGTCATATGCTCTTTAATTTCGGCGTTGAAGGCGAAAGCTATACGCTGGAGAAAGGCGAGCCGATATATACGGACAAAATCATGCACAATGAGGAAGGTCTGAGTGTCTCCGATGCGATGAACAAATATATTCTTGCCAACAATTCCGGTCCGTTTATCCAGGATGTGCGCTATATTGAACAGTATTATGTTCTTGACCAGCAAAAGCAGGCGCTTGACGTATGGTCTGACTGTGACACCCTTTCAACAAAGCTTCCTTATCTTACCTTCACCGAGGAGGAGAGCAGTAAGGTAAGCGCAATCATGAACGATGTTGAGACCTGCACGTCGGAAATGATTTTTAAGTTTATCATGGGGATTGAGCCTTTGGAAAATTACGATAGCTTTGTGAGCACTCTTGAAGGCTTCGGCATAAGAGATGCAATCAATATATATAACGATGCATTGGAAAGATATAATGCAAGATAAATTTTGGCTGAATCAGCAATGGGAGGATTTCTGGTATGAAGGTAAATACGGCGCCGGAGATAATTGGCAAAAAAAGCTTTGCAAATCGTCTCTGCCGTGATTTAAGAATTAACGGCGGTTTATATTTGCTGTTGGTTCCGGTTGCGTTGTTTTTTATATTATTCAAATATAAGCCTATGGGGGGATTGATAATTGCGTTTGAAAATTACTCTCCCTCCAAGGGAATGCTGGCAAGTCAGTTTGTCGGATTGGAGCATTTTAAAAGCTTTGTTACCAATCCTTATTTCTGGCGTCTGATGCGCAACACCGTGGTAATAAGCTGTTCAAGCCTGATTTTTGGTTTCCCGGCACCAATAATTCTTGCGCTGCTTCTGAACGAATTGTCTAATAAGAGATTTCAAAGAGGAATACAGCTTGTTGCATATCTTCCGCATTTTATATCAATGATAGTAATTTGCGGACTTATCACAAAATTTACTGCGGACAGAGGTATTATAAACGATTTGTTGTCGATATTCGGCGTGGATAGAGTATCCTATTTGAATTATCCGCAGTATTTTGTTCCGATTTACGTAATATCGGATATATGGACGGGTGTCGGCTGGAGTTCTATCATATACTTTGCTGCACTCACCGGAATAGATAAGCAGCTGTATGAAGCGGCGGTAATTGACGGTGCAAATAGGTTCAAACAGGTGATACATGTGACGATACCGGGCATTATGCCGACAATTGTTACGATGCTTATACTGCAGATTGGAAATCTTCTCAATCTTGGCTATGAAAAAATAATTCTTTTATATAATCCGATTACCTATGAAACTGCCGATGTAATATCGACATATGTTTATCGCAAGGGTATTCTGGAGGGAAGCTTCAGCTTCAGTACGGCGGTAGGCTTGTTCAATTCTGTGCTTAATTTTATGCTGCTTATAATAGCCAATACGGTAAGCCGCAAAGCCGGAGAGGGCAGCTTGTGGTAATTGGAAAGGGGCAGTTCAGATAATGAAAAAAACCAAGGGTGAAAAAGTTTTTAACGTCTTTAATGTGCTTTTAATGCTTATTATTGCACTTGTTACACTTTATCCGTTTTATTATGTTGCGGTCGCATCGTTCAGCCGCTCGGCTGAATTTATGATGCATGAGGGCTTTTTGTTCAAGCCGCTCGGCTTTACGCTTGATGCGTACAAGGTCGTGATGAGAAACAATAAAATCCTTACTGGCTTTATAAACACGCTGTTTTTGTTAGTGGTAAAGGGAAGTCTGTCGATGCTGCTTACAATAATCGGAGCGTATGTTTTATCCAAAAAGGATGCAATGCTTGTACCGGCAGCTATGTTTTTGATTATTGTGACGATGTTCTTTTCCGGCGGAATGATACCGACATACCTTAATGTGCGTTCGTTCGGACTCGACAATAAAATATGGGCGCTTGTGTTCCCGACTGCTATCAATACATTTAATCTTATTATCATGCGAAATGCGTTTGAGGCGGTTCCGAAGGATATTGATGAGGCTGCATCAATCGACGGCGCAGGCTGTATCCGCACGCTGTTCATGATAATGATTCCGCTGGTTGTGCCAACAATCATGGTAATTCTGCTTTATTATGCGGTGGATATATGGAATTCATGGTTTGATGCAATGCTGTATCTTCGCAAAAAGAGTTTGTATCCGCTGCAGCTTGTATTGCGCGAGATATTAATAAACAACAATACAAACGGTATGCAGGGCGGTATGGCGTCTGCCGGCGGAGACAATGAAACAATGGCGGAAAGCGTGCAATACGCTGTTATGATGGTGGCGACAGTACCGATTTTGTTGGTATATCCGTTCTTACAGAAATATTTTGTGAACGGTATAATGCTTGGCGCGGTTAAGGGCTGATATTTTAATGAAAGGCAGGACATATCATTATGAATATAAAAAGGTTATGCGGTATTATAGCTTTAGCAGCTGTGAGTTTATCACAGCTGCCGTGCTTTGCATCGGAGGTTACGGCAGAAGCTGTATACGATGCTCAAAATGAGACGGTTGTTATAAAGGGAAACGCAAACGGGAATGCTGTTATAACGGTAATTGCATATGATACCGATCCTGCGGAGCTTTCTATAGAAAATATGCCGCTTTTTATACGCCAAACAGAGTTTTTCGGCAATTATACATATGAGATACCCATGCCGGATGAAGCGGACAGCGGAAAATATAAAGTTTACGTGACAACTGCCGAGGGTGAAGCCGAAGCAGTATTTTCGCATATGAACAGCGAAAAAGCGGACGCTGCGCTCGAACTAATCAACGAAGCTGCAAGTGCGCAGGAATATAAGAGTATTATACGCGAAAATGCGGCGGATTTCGGAATTGATTTGCAGGACACATACTATATAAGCAATGAGGATAAAATATATGACCTTCTGTTTTCGCTAAAATCCGAATACACACAACCGTATGAGGTCAACTCGGATGTTTATAAAATGCTTGCTATAGCTCAGATAGAAGATACCGGTGAAGATATGCTGAAGGCTGTTTTGCGAAAATACCAGACGTATCTTAAAATAGACTATAATACCGATATATTAAACGATGTGCGGCTTGATACAGAGGCGGAGGCACAACTTTACAAGCTGTTGGCGGACATAGATTACGCCGAGGAATTTAAAACACGCAAACAGGCGGATTTTGCGAGAATATTAGAAGAGTGTAAGGCTGTTGCGGCGGTAAAGACTGCCATCAGCTGGCAAAATCTGAAGGAGACAGTCGAAATAAATTTTGAATGTCTGAAAGCCTTCTGCGACAGCGACGATTACAAAAATGTAAAGAACAGGAATGAGATATATTCAAAAGCAATGACCGGCGCCGAAAATGTCACAAATCTGAGCGATGTAGAAAAATTGCTGAAGTCGGCAGCGAGCGAGCAGTACGATGACGAACACAAAAGCAGTCAAAGCGCCGGCTCAGGCGGTGGTTCCGGCGGAGGTTCATCGTTA
>CAMFCK010000077.1 GCA_945948775.1 uncultured Clostridia bacterium | reverse complement strand
CTGCCGGCGACGAGGGCTGTAAAGGCCGTAGTAGAGCTGCTCGCTTTAAACACATTGTCCGCTTCTTCGCTTATTTCAATAGCTTCCATTCCTTTTTCGTTCGGCATACCCATTGCATAAATTTTACCATTATATTCTGCTGTGAAAATTTTATGCGAACCGTCGCCGGTATTGCTGTCACCAAAGTAGGAAGTTACAACCTTAGCACCGCATACAACACATTCCCCGTTTCCATAACTGTGGTTTATTGCCGGTATATCTACTCTGTCTTTATCAATCTGTTTATCAGTGGAAGTACCTTCAAAATATTTACCGCAGTACTCGCATTTTGTATAGGCAATATTGCCGTGTTCTGTGCAGGTTGATTCCTTAGCGGATACAAATGTAGTATTTGTGTGCGCGGCAAGTGGCAATACCGTATCGGCAAGCTTGATTTCCGTAGTTTTATCTGCCTTTAAATAGCCGCAGCAGTGTGAGCAGTAATAATACTCAATATTTCCGTGCGTTGAGCATGTGCTCGCTTTTGCCTCATAAAAAGTCAGATTTGCTGCATCGTGCGCGCATACTTCCTTGTACAGATAGGTCTTGACCGGTATGTTCATTTCCGTCAGATCCCCTATTGTCAAACTACCATCTTGAGGTAAATCAATATTGCCGTCACTAATAAGTCCTCCGGAAAATGCAGGGTTTGTCATACTGCCGCTTTGATAGTGAAAAAACCTAATGTAGGAAGACTGTTCCACTGAACTAAACGTTTTGGTGGTTTTACAGAGTACGTTTCCGTCATCACGGAGAATCAGCTCCCAATTACTCACTCCGTTAGAGCCGTCAATAGGCAGGCTTTTCGATTTGTCATCGGAAAAATCATAGGCTTTTTTGTAACAGTAAAAAGCGTTTAAATATCCTCCGGTATAGTTTACGGTTTTAAGACTATATTTGTTTTCACTTGTAACATGTTGCTTGCTAAGTTCCATTACAAGAGGGTAAACAGCTACGTCGTAATGATCCAAAGCGCTGAGCGTGCCATCACCGTTGTCTTTAAGCTCGGCAGGCGAACGCATCCCCGATCCTTCATTGCCTGTTTGATCTCCCAACGCATAATATTTGCCCTTATCCGCGTCATAGCCGACAATCAGATATTTCGCACCTACCACAAGGTCATCCGCGGAAGTAACTCGCCTAAAGCGTACCGCGCTGTCAACATACGCTGCTGCCTGCATGCTTGGCAGCATTGCAATAAGCATTGTAATCATAGTAAAAATACAAAGAAATTTTTTGACTTTCATAAAATATTTCTCCTTTCAGATAATACCACATTTTTGCACAGCTCTCGGCTGTGGCTGTCCGAGAGCCGCATACTTGCCTTGATTTTACCGCAGTAGCCTACGCCGCCTTTTACAAGGTGTCAACGACAGCAGACAAATAGGCCGCTGAAACAGAGCTGTAAATGAAATTATCAATCAGACCGTCTTTTTTTGCCTGAAGAACACGCCGTGCGAGCGTCTTTTCCGCATTTTCATCGACAATCAGGACAATTTTACACTCCGGACTGTAACACTTTACTTCATCCCTTATTTTGAGCCGTTCTTCCAGCATCCACGGAGTGTATCCGGTTACTTCGCAAAGAAGCGCATACGGCTTGGAAAGATTACAAAGCTCTGCCGTTTTGTCCGGACTTTCCGACATTCGTACATCAAAATCGGAATCTGCCCTTTTTAAGGCTTGCGCAATTGCATCGGCAAAAAGATAGTTTTGCATATCTACAACAATCCGCCGCATTTCCTCACCCTTCTTTCTTTAAATAGGCATACTTATATCTTCTATAATGATATTATAAATGATTTCAAAAAAACACATTCCCCAAATGGGTACTTTTGCAAAAAAAAATTAAAAAAAAGCATCCAACTTTTTTATTTGGATGCCGTAAATTTCTATATTTTCATTAAAATCCGTTGACAATAACACGCTTACTCATCACCATGGCTGCAAGTTTTGTCTTGGAAGTGAAGCCTGTTTTAGACAGCATATTGCCGATATGCTTTTTCACACAATCCGATGTTACACCGAGCTGTTCGCCCATCTCTTTATAAGTCATTCCCTCCACCAACAAACGAAGAACCTTTATTTCCGCTTCACTGAATTCATAAACAGATGCATTGCCGATTTTTACCTCCGGCGTTCTATCCGGGTAGACAGATTCTCCGTTCACGGTCATTTCCATAACTTTCATCAGCTCTACACGGCTTATATCCTTATACCAAAGGCTGTCTGCACCGACTTCTTTTGCTCTTTTCAAATAGCCGACATCCAGCATGGATGTTACAATGATAACCTTAATTTTTGGAAATTGTGCTTTTAATGCTTTTGTCGCTTCAAATCCGCTTTCGTCGTTTTCCGTACAGACATCCATCAGCACAAGATCTACCTGCGTAGTTTTGCAGAAGGCTTGCACAAGACTTGCCCCTGCTATAGAGCCGGCAAGCTTATACCCCTCCGCCTGATTTATGTAGTTCTCCATTGTTTCGCGCATCATGCGCTGATCTTCGACTATCAACACATTTATCATAACTTTTCCTCCGATTTGAGCGGGATTGATACCGTTAATTCAAATTGCGGCGAGTGTTTTACCTGCATCGTTCCGCCGCACTTTTCAATGCGAAATTTCAGTGAGGTTAAACCTCCGCCAAGAGAGATTTCGCCGTTTGGCACAGCTCCGTCGTTGGTTATAACGGCAACCGCCGTCCTCTCATCACCGGCAAGGTGCACATACAGCTCTTTGGCTCCAGCATGGCGCACCGCATTGGTCATACACTCCCGTATAGCTGAAATCAAGACTTCCGTGGCAGCATTTTTCGGAATACTTCCGTCTAAAATTATTTTAATACCTATACTGTATGCAGCACTCATAAGCCCGGCAACAGCATCCTGTTCTTCGGAAAGCTCAATTTCATGCCTTAAAAGACTGACGGCATTTTCCCAAGGTGTCAGATCCAATTCCTCCATTGGCCTGTTCTGCTGTAGGAAACGTCTTGTTGAAATTACGCTCCTGCCAATATCATCATGTACGCGCATTTTCATATTCAAAATTTCTTCTTCGCGTATCAGAGCTATGGTATTTGCAAAGAGTCGGCGCATACGCTTTGAGTACTGCGCAAGGGCAATATTATCCTGTTCCAGTTCTTTTGTTTTGCTATACAATTCAGTTACATCAGAGGCTATAACTTGCGTATAAATCTTTTTATCTGATGTTGTGATTGTTTCCAACGTAAAGCGCCAAGCGGTTTTGTCATCTTGTAAAAAAACTTGATTTTGCCTGCTTTGAGCAGTGGCATCATCGCTTAATAATTCCTGCATTTCTGCAAGACTTTGTAAATCCTTTCCGGTCAAGGCAAAGAACATGCGATACATTTGGTGATTGCACAGCGTGAGTATGCCGTTTTTATCAAAAAAACAAATCCCGCTGGGCAGATTATCAAAGGCTTCTTTTACGGAATTTCTTATAAACCATTTCATTTTCCGTCACCTCCCGTATTCATACGAAGGGTGAGCTTCCATTCGTTATCCTCATCCCGTTCTACATTAACATTATCCGAAACAAAATCAGAAAAATCAGCGGTGGAATCAGTATTTATATTCAGAAACAAAGAACCGTCTCTTTTCCCAGCATATACGGTAATACTGCATATGCGGTCAAGAGTGCGTTCCATGACATTTTCAAAAAAATCATACATTGCGATTATTTGATAAGCTAAGACCGGCTCTGTAAGCTCTGTGCGAAAGCCACAGGAAATCCCTAAAACCTCCAAATTGTCCATGGATTCTCCTATGGTCAGTACAAGCTCATTTGCGTCAAGCATAGAGGACTTATCTGCCAAAAAAACAAGATTGCTGCGCCGTTTTAAATAGGCACCGATTACCAGCATTTTTTGCAGCAGCTTCCGTTTTTCGTCGCCGTCCGCTGTTTCGGCTTGCTTTATCATAGTATCCATGAGGCAAATCTGATGTGCGGTATCATGTTGTATGATATTATAAAGCCTATCCTGCTCCATAATGTGCGCTTCACGTTTTTTGAGGGCTTGTTCTTCTTCCAGAATTTTGTTGCTGTCCTCTAAGTTTTCTTTCGCTTCCTGCAATTCCTCCAACACTTTTAAAAGCGGAGATATATCCTCTGTCCAAACCACATGACCTTTTTTGATAGGTGCACCGGATAATCGGACACCGCCTTTGAGCATAACCGATTGATTTTTTGTCTTTGCAAGAGTTTCCCTATCAACTTTCTTTGCCGCCACGGAAGATAAAAGTACATGATAATCCTTATCGGTGATCTGTGCTCCTGCGGTAGAGGCGCAAAACAATTCCATATAGTTTGTATTCGCCTGAACAAAACCGAACTGAATGCACAGTTCAAGCGTCGCGGCATACATAAGGCAGATGACTGCCGTTACATCTCCTAAAATAAACCTCAGCCAGGGCGCACCGGAGGAATAGAATATCAGATACAGGAGCAAAGCGATAATGGGAATACAAGGAATAAAAATCAGTTTTTTGCTTTTGGCAATTCTTCGCTTCTTACTCATAACATAAAGCATACTCAAAGCGCAGAAAAGCATCCATGCATTGACAATGTAATATCCCACACCGTAACTGTAATCATTATCCGTCCGAACTGCCGCATCTGCCGGAAATGTGAACACAAACTCATGCAGATCATTTGTGATGACCAACAGGAAAAGAAACAGTGTAGGTATGTATAAAAGCGCCGCTTTCATAGGCAGATGTGAGTCCTCTGTTTTTCCGATGGACATTGCCACATACACTGCCAAAAGCGGAATGAAAAGCATGGCAAGGTAATACATATACCAGAGATGCCGTACAATGCCGGGATACAGTTCTGCAGAAATAAAATAGTATTTCAACGTTCTTATAATAAACCAGAATATCATAAGAAGTGCAATAATCGACATATAACACCGTATCCGCGTTTGAATAATTCGGTTATAGATAGATGCGCCCCATGTGGCAAACAGTGCAATAAATATAAAGGCACGCAGAAGTCCTACTTCTGTTCCATAATATCCGTTGTTGCCAATGATACGACAGCTATAAGCTATAAGAAGCATAGCTGCAACGACAAACATCATAACAGCAGTCTTATTTCTTGACTTTGTCACGGCGGCTCACCTCACTTTCCCGAAAATCTTTATCGCTGCTGGGGGCAATCCCTCATTTTGTGTAAACCTCAAATTTGGCTCCAAAATGATAATAT
>CAMFCK010000076.1 GCA_945948775.1 uncultured Clostridia bacterium | reverse complement strand
GGCTTCTTCCGGGTTATCATAGGTGTATTTCCAGCCCTTGATGGTCGCGCGGATAAATCTCACCAGCAAATCGTGATTTTCCTCCGCCCATGAACGCTTTACAAACAGGCAGTCCTCCAGAAGTGCGGCGCCCTCCTTGTTCATGTCGATGACATTGAGATCGTCTTCGCTGTAGCCGTTCTCTAAAAGCAGTAGATATTCATTATAACTCATTGCAGAAGCTACGTCAAATTCTCCCGATATAAACTGATCCATTGTAAAGTCCTGCTGCTGCCAGTCAACATCCTTTTCCGGATCAAGCCCGTTTAAAAGAGCCAGTGCATACAGCTCATACTGTCTGCCGCCAAACCAGTTTCCGACCTTTTTGCCCTTTAGGTCTGCGCCCGTTTTTATACCCGATTCCGCTTTTGCCACAAGATACTGCGGACTGCTTCTGAAGGTTTGGAATACATTGATGAAATCATATCCGCCCTCCTGATATGTCAGCACGCTGCTGTAGAAAGCTACGCCTATCTGCGCTATATCGTTTTCTACCTGCTCCTCTGAGCTGACATCTCCGCCGGGCAGAATTTCCACGTCAATACCCTCTTCTTCATAAAAGCCCTTTTCATCAGCTATGTAAAGACCTGCAAACTGAGTCTGCGGAAGCCACAATGACTGTACGGTCAGTTTGTCAAGCTGTTTTTCCTGCTCCGGTTCGGAAGCATTTGTATTCTGCTGCGCACCGCAGCCGCCAAGTGCCCCGGCTATTAGTGAAAGAGCGAGCGCCGATATGATAATTTTTTTTGTTTTCATTGTTACCAACCTTTCTTTGAATAGAAATATAGTTTATTTTTGTACTTTTTTTTGAGATATATGCCATTTTATGGCACGGCGTTCTGCAAAGCAGATGATGCCGTAAAGCATAAGACTGAATGCGGCGGCCGCCACAATATATGCCCAGCCGATATGCTTTTGATTTCCTACCTTCAGAGAGTATTTTATCATGTAGCCGAGTCCTGATGTCTGAGTTGAGAAATACTCGCTGATAATTGTTGCAAGCATTGCCGCCGGAACGCCGATTTTTAATGCCGTGAATACGTCCGGCAGGCTGTTCGGTATTCTGAGCTTTGTGAAAATCTCGGTTTTTGACGCGGCGTTTGCCTTCATAAGCTCATGTACATTCTTCGGCAAATCGTTAAGTCCGCGAAACGCGTTTACCGCCATTGCGCCGGAAGCGGATATAGTGATTACGGCAAGCTTTGCGGTGAACGCACCGGAAAACCAGCGATTCGTAAGAGGCGCAAGCGCAACAATCGGGATCGAGTTTATCATAGTCATAAGGAATAGACAGCCGTAGCCTGTATTCGGAAAGGCTGTAGCAAACAGCGCCGCACAGTAGCCTATAACGGCGCCGAGCGCCAGTCCGCAGACGGCGGGAATCATCGTTGCTGCCGCGTGGGGAAGTATCTTGCCGATATTATCGATAAAAGCTTCGGCAATATCAAACGGTTTGGGGAGCTGAAGCAATTTTATGTTAAACAGCGAATGAATTATTCCGCTTTGCAAAAGGGCAACCAATACCGCTCCGAGCAAATCGGCAGAGCAATGCTCTCTGCCTTGACTCTTTTCATGCGCTCACCTCCTCAGACTGCCGCTTCCACGGCACACAGATATATTCTATGGCAGATATTATAAAGAAGCTGAACAGCCCCAGAAGGGCGGCAATGATAATTGCAGGCCAGAATTGCCCCGTCGTGCCTCCTCCGTACAGAGTGTAGATAATTACATATCCGATGCCGTCTTTTGCGCTCAGGGTATCTACCAGAATAGCCGCAGTAACTGCCGTCGGCGCTGAAATCTTGAGTCCGGTGAACAGATACGGCACGGCATGAGGAAAAAGGAGCTTTATGTACAGCTGACGTTTTCCCGCAGCATAGGCGCGCATCATAGCGGTCAGATTTTCCTCTGCTGATTTCAGCCCGCTCAGCAGATTGACCGAAACGGGGAAAAAGGTAATGTACGCTGAAATGACAATGCGCGAAACGGCAATATTCTTAAACAGCCCGAATATGATCGGCGCAAGTCCGAGAACAGGGATCATCTGTGCGGCTAACAGATAAGGCAGTATCATTTTTTCGCATAAGCCCGAAATGCTCATAATGACAGCCAGTATGATACCTATGAGCGAACCGATTATAAAGCCGGCTGCTGCGTAGGATACCGTGATGCCTGCCTGCGCGCACAGAGTTTTACAATGCTGCGCAAAGGAGACTGCTATTGAAGCCAGACCGGGCAGCTTTTTTGCTGCAAGGGGATCATGCAGCACATTTGCAAGTATGTATGCCGCAAGCTCCCAGATGATAAGTACGCAAATCAGCCATAAAGCTGCGCTCAGAGTTTTTTTATATGTTTTCATAATACTTTTCCTCAAATATATCCCGGATATACGATACTGTTTTAAAGTATTCCTCCGTTTTCAGAACAGCATCCTCCCGCGGACGCGGCAGCTGTATATCTACAACCGCGTCGAGCCTTGCTGGGTTGGCGGACAGTACGCATACGCGGTCGGACAAAAAGACCGCCTCTGAAATATTGTGCGTGACAAATACAATTGTTTTGCCGGTATTGCGCCAGATTCTCAGCAAATCACCGTGCAGCCGTTCCTTTGTAAATTCGTCCAATGCTGAAAATGGTTCGTCCATAAGCAGGATCTCCGGCTCTGTTACAAGAGCGCGTGCAATACCCACCCTCTGCTGCATACCGCCGCTCAGCTCGCGCGGATAGCTGTTTTCATAGCCGCGCAGATCAACGATCTCAAGCTGCTCCAGAGCTCGTCTGCGCCGTTCGGCTTTTGGGACCTTTTGCATCTCCAGAGGCAGCTGTATATTTTCGAGCACCGTCCGCCATTCCAAAAGCGCAGGCGTTTGAAAAACCATGCCGTATTTGTGCGAAAGACGCGCCTGCTTCGCTTCGAGTCCGGCAACGCGCACTCTGCCGGCTGTCGGCTTCTGAAGGTCTGCGATAATGCGGAGCAGAGTGGTTTTTCCGCACCCGGAGGGGCCTAAAAGAGAAATAAATTCACCCTTGCGGATACAAAGCGCAATATTATCCAAAACCGTTCTTTCATTCTTTTTGGCGTCCTGATATACCATTTTTATTTGTTCAAGCTCTATTGCATATTCCGACATTTTTTCCCTCCGATAATTTTTAAGTATATTGATTCATGCGTCACATTCGTCCGTTCCTCCAGTTGTGGCGCACAAGATACAGCCAGTTTCCCATGGCTTAACCTCCCTTTGCTTTAAAAATAAAACCGGAAGCGTATAAAATCGCGCTTCCTATAGTAACTGCATATCCGGTTTGTACTGCTGTTTCAGCTTTTCCTGTATACAAGGCGTGAAAATCAGCACATACAAAAATCGCATAATACAATTACCCGCAAGGCACATCATGCCGCATGAAAAATGTTTTGTATACATCATTTCCTCACCTCCGATATCATATAAAACCTATGTATTTAATATGTTTTGTATGATACCATAATCATCTGCGGTTGTCAATACTTTTTTTGAAAAAAATGGAAAATTTTTAAAATGCGGCTGAAAAATGCAGAAATACTGCTTGAAATGAAGCAGCTGTCAGGTGTACGGCGGTGACAGAACTTAACAATACTACATTTTGCACTTTTTTTAAGATGAATTGCAAGGACGGATATATAAATTTATGATAGCATATAAATGTATAACTTATTTTGAAAGGAAGGAAAATCAATATGTCAATTCCAAAGGCAAAGCAATATATTCTTGATTTTGAACAATTGGGGTTCGGTATGTTTATCCACTGGGGACTGTATTCGCAGCTTGGAGCAGGAGAGTGGGTTTATAAATTACATAAGATGAATATGGAGGAATACCGGAGGCTGAAGGACAGCTTTACCGCTGAAGGGTTTGACGCGGAAAAGATAGCCCTATGTGCAAAAAATGCCGGATGTAAATATATCGTTCTTACCACAAGACATCATGAGGGATTTTCGCTTTATGACACCTGCGGACTGAACGACTTTGACGCGCCTCATTCTCCTGCCGGCAGAGATCTCGTGCGCGAGTTCGTCGATGCGTGCCACAGACATGACATCGTGCCGTTTTTCTATCATACCACACTGGACTGGTACAATAAGGACTTTGAGGATAACTTTGATAAATATCTTGAGTATCTGCGTGCAAGCGTGGAAATTCTGTGCAGAAATTACGGAAAAATCGGAGGTCTGTGGTTTGACGGCAACTGGTCAAAGCCGGACGCCGACTGGAAGGAAAAGGAGCTGTACGCTACTATCAGAAAATATCAGCCTGAGGCGATCATTGTAAATAATACCGTTCTTGACCTTTGAGCAGGGCAGACCGACTGCTCTTAACCGCGAGGGTATGAGCAAATATCTTGCGGCGGAGATGTGTCAGACGGTAAATGACCATTGGGGTATAGGCAGCTATGATATAAATTATAAATCACCGGGCGAGCTGATTGAAAGTCTGTGCAGCTGCCGTAAGGTCGGAGCAAATTATCTTTTGAACATCGGACCGGAGGCGCAGGGTGAGATAAACCCATATCAGGAGCAGCTGTTCGCACTTATAGGAAGATGGATGCAGGTATACGCAGAAGCAATATATAACGGTCGTCCTTATCAGGCGACAGGTGTCGGCAGAAGCTTTATGCTCAAAAGCGCGGACGGACGGTATTTGTATATTTTTGCATATGATCTTGGTATATGCGGCGATTCAAACGTAACGCTTGACGGTAAATACAGTGGCAGCTATTCTTTCAGCAATGTAAGTGATAAAATCTCCTCGGTGGAGTGGATGGATAACGGCGAGAAGCTTGATTTTGTGCAGAAGGAGGATATGCTCTGCGTTGATCTGCGGGGCTTTGAATACGGGAAATCGCTTGTAGTAAGAGTGGCAAAGGCAGAAATAGTGTGAGGTGCAGATATGGACTTTTCACTGATGAAGGAGTTTATGGACAGGCTGACTGCATGGAGAATACCGGGAAATACAGTTGTTGTTTATCATAAAAACAAAGTGGTTTTCCGCTGCAGTTCCGGTTATTCGGATGTTGAGAGCGGCACGCCTATGACGGGCGATGAGCTTTTGAATATATATTCATGCTCGAAGGTGGCAACGGTAACTGCCGCTATGCAGCTTTATGAAAAGGGGCTGTTTTTGCTTGATGATCCGCTTTATGACTTTATTCCGGAATACAGGCATATGTATATTCGGGGAGAAAACGGCGAGCTGACAAAGGCGGAAAAGCAT
>CAMFCK010000075.1 GCA_945948775.1 uncultured Clostridia bacterium | reverse complement strand
TACAGTCGGTAGGCGACTTAGTTACCGATGAAGCAGATGAGCACTATGGGAAATACAGGATATCTATTTCATGTGAGCCGAAAAATCTTGTTAATATCTCCGGGCGCACAGTAGTTGACAACTGGGCATTTTCAAATACATCAAAAAGAATATTAACAGGAAATCAAATCATTCAAGGCTATGCTGCAAGCAATTATGTAAATAAGTCGAATGTAACAATATCGGAAGTAACAGATGAAAGTATTTCAATTATATCAAAATCAAATGCATATGGTGTAGGCTTGGATGTGGAAATATGTCCAAATACGGAATATTATTTATCCGGAGCCTCCGGCGGTATCGGACGGATAATGGTAGGCCTATATGACAAAGACGGATATTTTTTGAAAACAGTTAATGCAACCGATAATTTTACATTTACAACACCCGATGGTGCGCAATGGGCAGTAATAGCATTAACTGCAACAGCGAATATTGAAGGTTCTGTTGGTTCTGAAATTAAATTTTATAATATTCAGCTTGAGAGAGGAACAGCAAAAACAGAATATGAACGTGGCGGTAATACAGAAAAGGCGTATATCTATACGGACGCACCGCTGCGCAAGATTGGCGGTTATTATGATTATTTGGACTATACCAATCAAACAATTATAAGAAAAATAGAAGTATTAGATAATACAAATACAAAGACAATTGATGAAAGCCTTGGACTGCTCGAAACACCGGTATATGAAACATGCGAAGCACCATCGATCACAATGCCTGTGAGTTGTATTGCATATATTAGCGAATGGACTAACATTAAAGGAAATATAGATGTGACATATTATGAAGATATAAATAAGAAGCTTGCAGAACTGCAGCAGGAAATAGCGGCAATGTAGTCTTTAAATTATAAATATGGTAAAATATTCCTAAAAGGAGATGATTTTATCATGCATACACAAACAGAGAAATTCCGCACATATCTTATCAGCGAGGAAAAAACGCCGGCAACGGTGGAGAAATATCTCCGAGATGTCAGGGCGTTTCTTGCTTGGCTCGGAAGCAGAGATATTGAAAAGGATGTGGTTTTAGAATACAAAAGCCGGCTTTGCGCACGATATGCACCGGCAAGTGTAAACGCAGCAATCTCGTCACTAAACAGCTTTTTCTCGTTCATTGACCGCCATGAGTGCAGAGTGAAGGCTGTAAAAATACAGCGTCAGATATTTTCTTCATCAGACAGAGAGCTTATAAAAACGGAATATGAACGGCTGCTGTCTGCGGCAAAGAAAAAGCGCAGGCTGTATCTGTTAATGCAGACGATTTGCTCTTCCGGGATACGCGTATCTGAGGTCAGACACATTACAGCAGAGGCGGTAAAAAACGGCTATGCAGTAATTGAGGGCAAGAGAAAGCTGAGAAAGATTTTTCTGCCGAAAGCGCTATGTAAAATGCTGAAGATATATATTAATCAGCAAAGAATAAACAGCGGACCGATATTCATTACCAAAAGCGGCAGACCGCTTGACCGGTCAAATATATGGGCGGAAATGAAAAAGCTGTGCAAAACGGCAGGAGTGGCACGCCAAAAGGTGTTTCCGCATAATCTGCGGCATTTGTTCGCGCGTACATATTACACAATACAAAAGGATATTGTACGTCTGGCAGACATACTCGGTCATTCGAGCATCAACACAACAAGGATCTATACAATAGAGAACGGAGAGATTCACCAAAAACAGCTTGAACGTCTGGGACTGTTAAAATGCTGAAAAAATACCACATAATGACAATTATGTAGTATCCATATGTAATAATTATATCCCTTAATTGTAAATTCGTCAATAGTTTTTAATAAAAATCCATTTTATTCAAAAGGAGTAAGCTGAATAAATGAAAAAAATCATACACAAAATGAAACCAATGAGCTGAAAAGTTTGCTATTGGTTTCATTTTTATGCTTATTTTTTTGACCAAAAGATTTTCTCCATAATCCCGTACTACATAATTGTCATTATGTAGTGCGGGATATTTTATATTGAACGGGAGGCGGCGACTGTGAGCATAAAGCTTTTTGAGCATAATGAAAAAGCATACCGTGCAGCTGTTTTAATGCTTGAGCAGCAGGGCAGAGCCGCAGTAATCCACCCGACCGGAACGGGAAAATCCTTTATAGCCTTTCGACTGTGTGCAGATAATCCCGAAAAGAATATTTTGTGGCTTTCGCCGAGTGAGTATATTTTTAAAACTCAGCTTGAAAATGTAAGAAAAGCGTCGCCTGATTTTAACTGCGGCAATATCACGTTTGTTACTTATTCCAAGCTGATGATAATGAGCGCAAAGGAAATTGAGGAAATTTCTCCTTCATATATAATATTCGATGAATTTCATAGGTGCGGAGCTGCTGAATGGGGCAAAGGTGTAGAGTGCCTTTTGACCGCTTATCCCGATGTGCCGATCCTTGGACTGTCCGCCACGGCAATACGATATCTTGATAATCAGCGCAATATGGCGGATGAGCTGTTTGACGGAAACATTGCGTCTGAGATGACGTTGGGGGAGGCAATTGTCCGTGGGATATTGACGCCTCCGACATATATAGTTTCGATGTACTCATATCAGAAGGAGTTAGATAGGTATGAGCGAAGGATAAAGAAAAAGAAATATAAGGCTGTACAGGCAAAGGCGGAAAAGTATCTGGAGGCGCTGCGGCGCGCTTTGGAAAAGGCGGACGGTATACCGGATATTTTCAGAAAGCATATGAAGAACAAAAGCGGAAAGTATATCGTATTTTGCGCAAATGTTGAGCATATGGAGGAAATGATCGAGCTTTCCCGCGGCTGGTTCAGCGAAGTAGACAAAAAGCCTCATATATATAAGGCTTTTTCTGATAATCCGCAAACAAGCACAGCGTTTGCGGAATTTAAGTCTGACAACAGCGGGCATTTAAAGCTGCTCTACTGTATAGACATGCTGAACGAGGGCATTCACGTTGATGATGTGTCCGGAGTTATTTTGCTGCGTCCGACTATCTCGCCGATTATATATAAACAGCAGATAGGGCGCGCCCTGTCCGCATCAAAAGCAACAGAACCTATAATTTTTGATATTGTAAACAACTTTGAAAACCTATACAGCATATCGGCAATACAGGAGGAAATGCAGACGGCTATGACCTATTACCGTTCGCATGGACAGGAGAAGGACATTGTAAATGAGCATTTCAAAATCATAGACGTGCTGCGCGACTGCAATGAGATTTTCTGCGAACTTGAGGATACGCTCACGGTATCGTGGGATGTGATGTATTCCTACGCAAAGGCATATTATGAGGAACACGGAGATCTTGAGGTACCAAGGCGTTATAAAACGCCTGACGGATATTCCTTGGGAAACTGGCTTTCGACACAGAGAAAGGTATATAACGGAACACAATACGGCGAGCTTGACAGCGGAAGAATAGAAAAGCTGAATAAAATCGGAATGCGCTGGAAAAGTGCCGGAGACGTTTCGTGGGAAAGATTTTATAGTGAAGCAAAGGCATATTATGACAAAAACGGTGACCTGGATACGAATATCAATTATGTAAGCGAAACGGGTTATCCGCTTGGAAAGAAGATGTGCCGGATGCGAAGCTATCGAAAGAGCAATATAAAGCTAACGTTTCTGACATCAGAGAGAATAGCCATGCTTGATGAGCTGGGCATGATATGGAGCGTTCCCGATTATTTGTGGGAGCAAAATTACATGGCGGCAATGGAATATTACCGCGAACATGAAAGCCTTGATGTTCCGTATGATTATACAGCATCTAATGGAGTAAATTTAGGCATATGGGTGCGTACTCTTCGCAGATTAAGACAGACGGATTCGCCGCTTTTCAATCTGAGTCATGAGCAGATAAGACAGCTTGATGAAATAGGCATGCTGTGGGACGGCAAATATGAACGGCAGTGGAACAATGGCTATAGGGAAGCGGAAAAATACTTTAAAAGACACGGTAATCTGGATGTGGCAAATTCATATGTAACGGCAGATGGATATAAGCTGGGGGCGTGGATTTCCAATCAGAGAGAAAATGCAGAGAAGATAAAGCTTGACGCTATAGGCATGATATGGAAGAAGCCGGACTCATGGGAGGCACGCTATCAGCTTGCGAAAGAATATTATGAGGAGCATGGCGATCTGAATGTGCCGCCTAAATATACAGCGGACGGAGTATGGCTTAATAAATGGCTGAACGAGCAAAAGCAGATATATTACGGCAGACGCGAAGGAAAAACGCTTACATCGGAGCAGATAAAGCGACTTGAGGCTATAGGAATGGACTGGAAAAGCTCAGCCGAGCGTGCATGGGAGATACGCTATGAGGCGGTATCAGACTTTTATGAGGAGCATGGGCATCTTGACATACCAAAGGACTATATACTGTCGGACGGCAGGAAGATAGGCGACTGGATAATAAAGCAGCGCAAATATTACCGCGAGGGTAAACTTTCCACAAAGCAGGTTTCAATGCTTAATGATGTAGGAATGTCTTGGGACAGAAAAGCTTCATAGGAGAAATTATTGACGTGGAGGAACGTTTTGATGGAAGAAAAGATATGGCTTTCGTCACCGACAATGCATGGTGAGGAGCAGATGTTTGTAAAAGAAGCGTTTGATACAAACTGGGTAGCGCCGTTAGGAAAAAATGTGACCGAATTTGAAAATGAGATTTCAAGGTATGTGGGCTGTAAGGCGGCGGCTGCAATGACGGCAGGAACTCATGCGCTGCATATGGCATTTAAGCTTGCAGGCATCAAACGTGGAGATATAGTGCTTTGCTCTGATCTGACTTTTGCAGCTACAGTAAATCCAGTTAGCTATGTCGGAGGAACGCAGGTTTTCGTTGACGCTGAACGTGAAACATGGAACATGAATCCTAAGGCGCTTAAAAAAGCGTTAGACAAATATCAGGGCAAGGTCAAGGCAGTTGTTGTGGCAAATCTGTACGGAACGCCGGCAAAGCTTGATGAAATAAAGGGGCTTTGCGATAAATACGGCGTAACATTGATTGAGGACGCGGCTGAAAGCCTGTCCGCTACATATAAAGGCCGGCAGACCGGAACCTTCGGAAAATATAATGCGATAAGCTTCAATGGGAACAAGATAATAACCTCATCAGGCGGCGGAATGTTTTTGTCAGATGACGAGGACGCGGTGCAGAAGGTGAGATTTTACTCAACGCAGGCACGAGATCCTGCGCCGTGGTATCAGCACAGCGAAATCGGCTATAACTACAGAATGAGCAATGTAGTCGCGGG
>CAMFCK010000074.1 GCA_945948775.1 uncultured Clostridia bacterium | reverse complement strand
GAGAAGATGGCACCGGAGGATTATGCGCTGCTTGACAGTACAACGAGGCATTATCCGTTCGGTCTATGGACGATACCGCCGATAGCCGAAAATGACAGTGCTGCAAGGCTGGCAAGGACAAACGAACAGAACTTTGTAACAAATTATCCTAAGGAAAAACAGAGAGCCGACTCTGCTGCGGGAAAGCTGAGTGTTGATGATACCGAAACAATGGCATGGCGCTATGAGGGCTGGAATCCCAGCTCGCTGATGCATACCTTTGCAAATGCGCTCAATACGGCACACAACTGGGGCGAGCTTGTATTTGATTCAGGATTTATTAGTGTAAATGTTATGCACGATCTGGAATCGCCGTGGTTTGGGCATGTGCTGTATGATGTAAGCATGGACACGGGAAACAGATATTTTTCATGGAACAGAAATGTTAACTACACCGTTCATAAGGACGATATACCGAGTGCATACGTTTTTAAGGACTCCTATTACTTCAATCCTGCTTCAAAGGCATTTGAAATTCTCGGCAGGCATTGCGGAGGCAGGGTGCTTGTAAATTATGAAACAAACGTGCGCAGGCTTACGTCGGGATATGCGTCTGTGGAGGGAGATGAGGTCACATTTACTATAGTAAACAGGTTTGATACGCCAAATATGGTTCAAATTCAGCTTCCTAATATAGTAATACCGCAGCAGACAGTGACCGCGGAGGTTATGCAGAGCGATTATTTAAGGGCAGTGCTTGAGCAGGAATATAACTGTTATGAGCAGGAGCTTGAAATAAAGGGCAATGAAGATGATATAAGCGGTTATGCGATAGAATTTGAAATATTGCAGAACGCCATTGTGCATTTCAGCGTTAAGCTAAACGAAATAGTAAAGACGGAGGGTTGATAATGAAGAAAAGAATTTTAGGAATGAGCCTGACGGTGAGTATGCTCATGTCCCTGATAGTCAGTCCCGTTACACATGCTGATGTGCTTGACAGCACAATGACAGGAAAAATAATTAATATAGGCAGCTATTCCGGCAATCCTATGCAGTATACGATTGCCGGAAGCCGCGACGTTGACGGTGACGGAATCGAGGAGCTTATGTGCTACAGCACGAAGCAGCTTTTCTGCAAGGAGCTGTCGGCGGACGGCACAGCGAACTGGAAAACCTCATCACTCAGAAAATGGCTTAACAGCAATGATAATGAAGTGGAATGGGACAGCGGAAACATTCCGTCATATTCGTCACAAAACGGCTTTTTAACAAATTTCTCTGATAATGAAAAGCAAATAATTGTGCCGGAAACTCATAAATCGCTGATTGCAGAGAGCCTGCCGCATGACGGAGGGAAAAATACAATAGGCTGGTCGACTGCCTGGCCGGGTGTTTACACCGACGCGGTCGGTGCAAGGGATATTAATACGGCGTACTATGTTATGACAACAGATTATGTATTTATCCCGTCGATAGAGGATATGTATCTGTATAATATGACGCCTTTCGGAGATTTTTTCAGTTATGATGCAGCCTGCCTTTCGGCGGCGGGAGAAGCTGCGTCAAATGAACGGGCGTGGATTCGTGACGGCGCGGCGGCAGATACGGCAAGATTTGCATGGATAGATACCGGAAGGTGCGACATTTCTGCAAGGACAGTAAGTGCTAAATATGGGATAAGACCATGTATGTATATTAAATCGGGATTGAATATTACCGGTCAGGGAACGCCGGAAAGTCCCTATGAAATCGTGTATCCGTTTGATATAAAATCAGTTGATATGCAGATGAATGAAATGCCGGTAAGTGAGCTTACAGACGGAACAGTTGAATTTTTGGCAACATTTACGGCAGAGGCGGATAAAATCCTTGACTTATATGCCGTACGATATGAAAAGCTTGACGGCAAAATAACTGCTGCGGATATGCAAAAGCAAAGCATTGTAACCGGAGCCGGCACTCAAAATGCAAGCGTGTTTATGGACATTGAAAACGCCGATAATTCATATGTAAAGGTATTTATGCTCGATGAAAACCAAAGAGCAATGGCAAATGCCGCAGTGTTTGGAAGGGAGCCGACCTTCTCAGCCGATGAAATACAGTCGGAAAATAATTTTGCTGTACAAAGCAGTGTTTATATGAAGGATATTTCAATTTACGGCGAGGAGAAGAACAGTCAGTTCGCGGTTGTGAATGTGGTTGTTTCAAAACTGAATCAGCAAAATGAAACGGCGGTTATTTATGCAGACTGCAAAAATGTTTTGAACAACGGTACATTTGCATTTAACTTTACAGCCGGCAGATCCTTCTTTACAGAGGATACTGTGGGCGGAGTTTATACAGCAACGCTGTATTCAAGCTATGCTGACCGACCGCTGACCGTTTCAATAGGAATAGCGAGCGAAAATTTGTATGAGGATACCATTGCTGCAATTCCGGATTATGATGAAGAAACAATACGCAAAATTCTTTCAAATGACAGCGGATATGTTCTTGAGTACAGCGCAATGCAGGGAAAAGGACTTTACCTTGAGGAGCTTGAAGATCAGCAGGTGCTTAATGAGGTGTCAGCAGCTGTTAAAACCGGCGCTCCTGCCCAAGGGTATACAAAGGATAATTTTACTCATATATTCAACAGGATCGTTTCTGAGACGATACTTAAAAATGCCGATGATACAGAAAAGAAATACGCGGTTTTGGATAATGACAGATATTCTGAGATATTGGGAAGTAAGCCCTGCCTGTCTATGGAATCATATTCAATTTTAAAAACTGCAAATAATGCAGCCTTGTTTGAAAATGAACTGTTATTAAGTGATTTTCAGCAGGCGGTTATAATTACGGCAGCAAACAGTGCAGAAAATGCATCGGATCTAAAGGCAGTAATTGAAGAAAACAGGCAGTTGATTGGTATTGTTTTCCCGGACGTATATGAAAAGCTTTCAGGCACACAGCTAAAAAAGCTGTATGATGATATGCTTAAGGGAAACTTTGTGAGCTATGCTCAAATAAAATCAGCTTTTGATGCAGCATATAATACTGTCAAGACCGCTGCTGTTGTAAGCGGCGGAGGCTCATCAGGCTCAAACAGCAAGGGAACAGTTGTGCCTGCTGCGTCAGTTCAAACGGTACAGCCTGTAACAGCAGCACCGGAAGAAGTGTATTTTGCCGATATTGAGAACTTAACATGGGGAAAAGATGAGATAATTTCTCTTGCCAAAAGAAAGGTAATAAACGGTATGACCGGCACCCTCTTTGAGCCTGACGGGAAGATAACAAGGGAGCAGTTTTGTCAGATGGCGGCTGCGGCATTTGGGATTGAGGTCTCTGAAAAGACGACAGGCTTTAAAGATGTTGTTGACGGAGCATGGTATATAAACGCAGTAGCTGCAATGACTAATAATGGTTACGTAAGCGGAATTGACCATGACACCTTCGGCATCGGAACAAATATTACAAGGCAGGATATTGCCGCCATTCTTTACAGAATATTGAAGGATAAAATGACAGTAGAGTTTGAAGCGGAGTTTACTGATGCTGAGGAAATATCGGAATATGCCAGAGAAGCTGTAAACACTTTATCCGCGTACAAAATTTTAAGCGGCTATGAGGACGGCAGCTTTAAAGCCAAGCAGGAGGTGACCAGACGGGAAGCGGCGCTCATGATTTACCGCGCAGCAGAGCTGAAATAGCAAAAAAGTATCTGTCATTCTACATAAGGATGTGATGTGGATGCAAAAAATAGTATTTGCATTGATTTCTGTTTTATTGCTGTCTGCGGCAAGGGCAGGGGCGGCTGACGTCGGCGAAACGGTGGATTTCGGTGACTACCGCGGAGAAAGTATACACTGGTTTATTGGTGAAAAGACCGATATTAACGGCGACGGAGTTGGGGACTACGGACTGATAAGTGCAAATATTCTGATGTATAAAGCGTTTGACTCTGACACAAACATCTGGAAAAACAGCAGTCTCAGAAGCTGGCTTAACAGTACGAAAAATCAAAGCACACAGTATGGCGAACCCGGATTTTTATCTGAAGAAAATTTTACACCATATGAGTACAGTCTGATCTTGCCGGTAACGCATAAATCAATGTCGCCTGACAAGGACGCTGCGGACGGAGGAACAGCACTTTGGACGTGGAATGACGGCGGGGCGGTTGATTATAAGCTTGCGCTTACCAATTATAATGATGCCTATTATATACTGTCACAGGACAGAATCTTCCTGCCGTCGGTTGAGGATTTGGTAAGGCTTGATATGCCGTGGAGTATGCTTTTAGTAGGTCCGACAGCATCAGCCGGAGAGAATAACAGCGGAAGTCAGTACGGTTTTTTGCTGCGTGATGCGGCAGCCGGAGCCGGAATGAAAATCAGGTGGTATTATGAGTACCAGAATATCAGCGCAAGAGGAGCTGCTCTTTCAGTGACGGGGGTCCGGCTGATGACCTATCTTGACGGCAACAGTGTGCTGTGCGGAAACGGAACGAAGGATTCCCCTTACTATATATCGGACAGCCGTGATGGAACAGGTACTGTTGCGGAGCCTCCTATTGTAACAGAGGGCGTTAATGAAATAGAATACAGCATCAAGCTGAAAAATTTTTCATACGGCGACTATACGGGAGCTCTGATTGCAGGAGTGTATGACGAGAACCGACTGTGCAGCGTGTATTCATCTGAGTTTGGAATGACTGCGGGAAGAGGTAAAACAATATCGGTGGCTGTCCCTAAAAACGTACATGACGGAAAAACGGTGCGGCTGTACATATGGAATGATAAAATCCGACCATTGAAAGAATACAACGCTGAGTATGGTGAAGAACAGGAATTTAAGCTTAACAGCAATATGTTCTTTTCGGACAGCAATATTCTGATTTCTTCCCGGTATGCGGCGGCAAACGCGTTTGATAAAAATACGGCAACATCATTTGCGGTGTCGGATCTGACTGCAAATGACATAGTTTTTTTCTTTAAATATCCGTCAGCTGTTACGGGCATTTCACTGCAATCTGTATCAAACAGTACATGGGCAAAGGCAAAAACAATCGAAATACTGGCATATAATGATGAGTTTTTGTACAGAAACAAGAAAAAAGAGCCGGTTGCGGTGACACAGATAAGCCTTGAAAACAGTGCGGAGATGCAGACCTTTGACTTATCGGCATATGAAAGCCTGCAAGATATAACTCATCTTGTATTAAGAGTAAAGCAAAGCTATAAAATGAGCGGCGGTGCAGTATGGGGAGGCTTTTCCGAGATGAAAATTTCCGGAAAAGAGAACACAGCAGGCTTGCTTGTTTCCAAGCTGTTAG
>CAMFCK010000073.1 GCA_945948775.1 uncultured Clostridia bacterium | reverse complement strand
TCAGCTATGCTAAATTCAGGGACATAACCGTGGAAGAAGCAAAGCGCAGAATTGACGCGGGCGAGGAGTATGTTGTCCGCCTCCGCTCGGACGGCAGCGCAGATAAGCGCATCAGTTTCAAGGATGTGATAAAAGGAAATATTGAGATGCCGGAAAATATAATAGACGTTGTTCTTCTTAAAAAGGACGGCACTCCAACCTATCATTTCGCGCATGCTGTTGACGACCATCTTATGCGCACAACTCATGTTATACGCGGTGATGAATGGGTTTCGTCTGTGCCGATACATTTGCAGCTTTTCCGTGTCTGCGGCTTCAAACCCCCGAAATACGCACATATTTCGCCGATAATGAAGGAGGAAAACGGCGGAAAAAGGAAGCTTTCCAAGAGAAAGGATCCTGAGGCGGCAGTCAGCTTTTATGAAGAAGCCGGTTATCCGTCCGGAGCGGTATGGGAATACCTGCTTACTCTTGCAAACTCAAATTACGAGGAATGGCGCAAGGCTAACAAAACAAGTTCGTGTGATGAATTTCCGTTTGCGCTCTCTAAGATGAGCAGAGGCGGGGCGTTGTTTGATATGGCAAAGCTTAATGACATAAGCAAAACATATATTTCAACCCTGACGGCTGACGAAGTGTATAACAGTGTATATCAATGGTCTGAAAAATATGACAGGCAGATGTTTGAGCGTTTGCAGAACAAGGACTATGCGCTTAAGGTATTTTCCGTAGAGCGCGGAAATGATAAGCCGCGCAAGGACATTGCAAAATGGAATGAGGTAAGGGATTATACCGAGTACTATTTCACGGCGCCGCAAAACAGACAGTATCCCGAAAATGTAAGCAGGGATGAGGTAATAAAGATACTTAAAGGATATAAAGAAATCTACACTCCGGAGCTTAGCACCGAGGAGTGGTTCCCAAGCCTGAGGGATATGGCGGAGAATATGGGCTATGCAAAAACGCCCAAGCTTTATAAGGCGTCGCCGGAGGCATTTAAAGGACATGTCGGGGATGTAAGTACGGTGGTCAGAGTTGCGGTTACCGGCAGAACCAATACACCTGATTTGTTTTGGATTTCGTCTGTTATCGGCTATGACGAGGTTATGCGCAGGATAGATTCTGCTATTTTGGAGCTGAAAGCAAGGAGGAAGAACAATGGAGAACGAACGCAGCGAGGCTGTTGGACGGAGGTTCCCGCCTGAGCCTAACGGGTATCTGCACATAGGACACGCAAAGGCTATCAGCATATATTTCGGCACGGCGCAAAAATATAACGGGACCTGCAATCTCAGACTGGATGATACCAATCCGACTAAAGAGGACGTTGAATATGTTGACGCAATCAAGGAGGATATTGAATGGCTGGGCTACAAGTGGGACAAAATCTTGTATGCGTCGGACTATTTTGACGCGATTTATGACTGTGCAGTAAAGCTGATAAAGCTCGGCAAGGCATATGTGGACGATCTTTCGGCGGATGAAATACGCGCCTACCGCGGTACGCTCACCGAGCCCGGCAGGGAAAGCCCCTACCGTAACAGGAGTATTGAGGAAAATCTGGAGCTTTTTCAAAAAATGACTGGCGGTGAATATGAAACCGGGGCAAGGGTATTAAGAGCAAAAATCAATATGGCATCACCAAATCTTAATATGCGGGATCCGATAATTTACCGTATACTGCACGCGCATCATCATCGTACCGGAGACAAGTGGTGCGTTTATCCGATGTATGATTTTGCACATCCGATTTCAGATACCGTTGAGGGTGTTACACACTCGCTCTGCTCGTTGGAATTTGAGGATCACCGTCCGCTTTATGACTGGGTTCTTCGCGAGCTTGGCTTTGAGAAGCCGTCGCGCCAGATAGAATTTGCAAGGATGAATCTTAACTATACGCTCACAAGCAAGCGCAAATGCTTGAAGCTTGTAAACGACGGAATTGTGACTGGCTGGGACGATCCGAGAATGGGAACTCTGTGCGGTATGCGCAGAAGAGGCTATCCCGCGGCAGCATTGCGCGATTTTTGCGACCGCATAGGCGTTGCAAAAGCTAACAGCGTGATAGATTTTTCGCTGCTTGAGTTCTGTGTGCGCGAGGAGCTTAACAAAACCGCACCGAGAGCTATGGCGGTGCTTCGCCCGATAGAGCTTATTATAGACAATTATCCGGAGGATATTTCCGAGGAAATAGAGGTGGAGATAAATCCGGAAAACCCCGAAGCAGGCAAGCGCAAGGTGTTATTTTCCAAGCGGCTGTATATTGAGGCTGACGACTTTATGGAGGAACCGCCTAAAAAATATTTCCGTCTTTCACCGGAGCGTGAGGTCAGATTGAAAGGCGCATATTATGTAACAGCAACCTCGTGTGAAAAGGATGTGGACGGGAATATAACGGCTGTACATTGTACCTATGATCCGCAGACGCGCGGCGGTCAGTCGCCCGATGGCAGAAAGGTAAAGGGTACGATACACTGGGTTTGTCAAAAATCTGCCGTTGATGCAGAGGTAAGGCTGTATGACAGGCTGTTTAACACAGAAAATCCGTCTGATGAAAGCAGCGGCAGCTTTATTGACAACTTAAATCCCAATTCGATTGAGGTATTAAAGGGCTGCAAGCTTGAGGCGGGACTGGCAGATATTGCACCGGGTGACAAATACCAGTTCCTGCGTCTGGGATATTTCTGTGCCGACAAGGATTCGGCTCCGGGGAAAATCATTCTTAACCGCACGGTTGCACTTAAGGACAGTTGGGCAAAAATCAATAAGTAAAAGAGGTAATATAAATGGAATATACACGCTTCATGGCAGACAGAGTGAAAACAATGAAAGGCTCGGCAATCCGCGAAATGTTCAAGCGTATGGCTGATCCTGAAATAATATCGCTGGCAGGCGGAAATCCTGCAAGTGAGCTTTTCCCGGGTGAGGAGCTTTCAAAAATTGCCGGAAAGGTGCTTATGACAAGTCCTACGCTCGCCCTGCAGTACGGCACTACCGACGGTTATCCGAAAATGAAGGAATGTGCGCGCTCCCGTGCGCAAAAGGTCAATTCAGTCGGTGAAAATGACGAAATTTTGATTGTCACCGGCGCAAATCAGGGCATTGACCTAAGCGCAAAAGCAATTTTGAATAAGGGAGATAAGATTGTCGTTGAAAGTCCGAGTTTTATCGGCAGCCTAAACGCATTCCGCACCTATGAGGCGCAGCTTGTCGGCGTAAAGATTGAGGATGACGGCATGAGCATGGAGGAGCTTGAGAAGGTTTTAAAGGCTGATCCCGGTATAAAGGTCATTTACACAATCCCAACCTTCCAGAATCCTACCGGAACAACCATGTCGGCTGAAAAGAGAAAGCGTATGCTGGAGCTTGCGTCAAAGTACGATGTGCTGATTATTGAGGATAATCCTTACGGTGATCTGCGTTTTTCGGGCGAGGACGTACCGACGCTGAAGTCGCTTGATACTGAAGACAGAGTTATATATGTAGGTTCATTTTCAAAGATATTGTCTCCCGGAATGCGTCTTGGTTATGTGGTTGCGCCTGCTCCGATTGCAGAGAAGATAGAAATGCTTAAACAGGTCAATGACGTTCATACGCCGATGCTTACTCAGCTTATGTGCGTTGAATTTATGAAGAAATATGATATTGACGCATATATTGCCAAAAACCGTGAGCTTTACGGCAAAAAATGTGCAAAGATGGTCGAGAGCATGGAGAAGTATTTCCCTGCCGGGAAGGTCAAATGGGTTGTGCCGGAGGGCGGGATTTTCCTTTGGTGCGAGTGTCCGACTATTACCGATATTGCACCGGTTGTCAACCGCTGTCTTGAAAAGAAGGTTGCGATCGTACCCGGTTCCAACTTTGCTATTGATATTAATGCGCCGTCAAATATGTTCAGACTGAATTATTCCTCCGCTACACTTGAAAAGCTTGAAGAGGGAATTAAGCGCCTGGGCGAGGTTCTTACCGAAATGCTCTAAAATAAAGGGGCGAGCTTGCCGGTACTAAGATTATTTTCAATTGTAATTTGCCGCATAATGCGGCGGAATGGAGATTAAAATGGACGATAAAAAAATTATATTTTCCGGTACTCAGCCGTCCGGAAATCTGACGCTTGGCAACTATCTGGGCGCTATCAAGAATTGGGTTGAGCTGCAGAAGGATTATCATTGCATTTATGCTATGATGGATTTGCATACCATAACGGTGCGCCAGACACCTGCTGATGTGCGCCGCAGAACACTTGAGGTGCTTGCTCTTTACATTGCCTGCGGAATAGATCCTGATGAAAGCATTATGTTTGTGCAGTCGCACAATCCTGCGCATGCCGAGCTTGCATGGGTGTTAAACTGCTATACTTATATGGGTGAGCTGCAGAGGATGACGCAGTTCAAGGATAAATCTGCCCGCCATAGTGATAACATCAATGCCGGATTGTTTACATATCCTGTTCTGATGGCGGCTGATATACTGCTTTATCAGGCGGACTATGTGCCGGTGGGCAAGGATCAGATGCAGCATATTGAGATATGCCGCGACATTGCACAGAGATTCAATGCAATATACGGCGATGTGTTCAAGATACCGGAGGGCCTTTTGTCAAAATCCGGCGCAAAAATAATGAGTCTTCAGGAGCCGATGAAAAAAATGTCGAAATCTGACGAAAATCCGAAGGCTTATATCTCCATGATGGATGATATGAATACGATTGCAAAGAAAATCAAAAGCGCGGTTACCGACAGCGAGGGCGTGATAGAGTATCGCGAGGGTGATGAGGCAAAAGCCGGGATAAATAATCTCCTTAGCATCATGTCTGCTGTTTCGGGCAGGAGTATAGAGGCTGTCGCTTCGGAGTACAGCGGCAAGGGATACGGCGATTTTAAAGCAGATGTTGCACAAGCCGTTGTGGAGTGTATCCGTCCCATACGCGCCGAGTATGACCGTCTTATAAATGATAAAGCTTATCTTATGGATATATGTAAAAAAGGCGCTGAAAGTGCAGGTAAAATTTCCGAACGGACTTTGAAAAAAGTTTATAAAAAGGTTGGCTTTTTGGTATGAGTCCGGTAGGAGGATTGCATATAAAAAGAACGGTCTGCATTTTCCAATGCGGAATCAGGCGCTTATAAACATGAGATTTTTTTGAAACTCTTTTGTAACATTATAATTTTGAAAGGGAAAGAATATGTCTGCTAAAGAAATTTGGTGTCTTGTATTCGCTTTTGCAATTGCGTTTGTGCTCAGTCTTGCGACTACGCCGCTTGCTAAGAGAGTTGCATATCTTATCGGCGCGGTTGATGTGCCGCGTGACAACAGAAGAATGCACAA
>CAMFCK010000072.1 GCA_945948775.1 uncultured Clostridia bacterium | reverse complement strand
ACCCTGAAGAGAAAGACCAAATGCCATATTATCATAAACCGACATATGCGGATAAAGGGCATAGTTCTGGAATACCATTGCTATATCTCTGTCCTTCGGCGCGACATCGTTAACAAGCTTACCGTCTATGTAAAGCTCGCCCTCGCTGATTTCTTCCAATCCGGCAATCATTCTGAGGGTTGTAGACTTACCGCAGCCAGAGGGACCTACAAGTATGATAAACTCATTATCTGCAATATCAAGTGAAAAATCACTTACGGCTGTAACGCCGCCCGCGTATTTTTTGTAAATGTGTTTTAACTGCAAATCTGCCATTCAAAAATACCTCTCTCTCTGAGCTATAAATAATTACACCTATATAGTAACATATTTTTAACACAATGTGTAGCCTACAATTAACCAAATTTTTAAAATTATTTTTAGTGAAAACAACTAAACCCCCCAAACCGATGCCATTTTCTCCTGTTTTATGACTGTTTTCGCGCTGCAATTACATTATCGGCTATATTCTGCGGCGCCTCCTGATAGCGCTCAAATTCAAATACAAAGCTGCCCCGTCCCTGACTTATGGAGCGTAAATCGGTAGCATATTTAAACATTTCTGCAACAGGAACCTCAGCCTCTACAAGATTCAAACCTTCCTTATCACTCTCTCCCATGCCCATTATCTGGCCGCGGCGCTTATTTATATCGCCGATAACATCGCCCATTATATTCTCCGGAACATACACCTTAAGCCTGCCTATCGGCTCAAGCAGTGTCGGCTTTGCATTTGAAACTCCCTCTTTGAATGCGATTGCCGCAGCGGTTTTGAACGCCATTTCCGACGAATCTACCGGATGGTATGAGCCGTCCACCAGAGTCGCCTTCAGGTTCACGCCCGGATATCCCGCAAGAACTCCGCTTGCGCACGCATCGCGCAAACCCTTTTCAACAGCCGGGAAATAATTCTTCGGCACGCTTCCGCCGAATACCTTTTCCTCAAAAATCATATCCTCAGATACGCACGGCTCAAACTCAACGAAAACATGACCGTACTGTCCATGACCGCCGGACTGCTTTTTATGCTTGCCCTCTGCCTTAACCTTGGCACGTATTGTTTCACGGTACGCAACTATTGGCTCGTCAAGCTTCATCGTCACGCCGTATTTCGTCTTGAGCTTGCTTGAAATAATGTCGATATGCTGTTCTCCCTGTCCGTTTATAAGCGTCTGTTTTGTTTCCGTGTCGGTGGTGATCGTGAAGGTAGGATCTTCCTCCATCAAACGGTTTAAACCGGAGATTATCTTTTCCTCATCGCCCTTTGCCGCGGCGCTGACCGCCATTGAAAGCACAGGCGCAGGAAATTCTATTCCGGTTAGAATCATATTCTTATTTTCTGCGCAGAGCGTGTCGCCCGTTTTTGTCTTTTCAAGCTTCGCCACAACGCCAATATCGCCGGCGCACACACTCTTTACTTCAATCTGCTTCTTTCCTCGCAGCATGAACAGCTTGCCGATGCGCTCCGTTACGCCTTTATTCGGATTATACAGCGTACTGTCCGCCTTGATTTCGCCGCAGTATACGCGGAAAAGGCTCATTTTGCCCACATATGGGTCAGCAATAGTTTTAAATACGATAGCTGCCGCGCTGTCCGAAACCTCCTGTACAACCTCTATCGGCTCTCCGCTTGACGCAACGTGCGCAGTCTCCACAATCTCATTCGGCGCAGGCAGATACTTTGCCATACCGTCCATCAGAGAACGCACTCCGATATTATTCTGACCGGAGCCGCAGTAAACAGGATATATACTCCCGTCCTTAACTCCTGTGCGTATTGCTTTTTTTATCTCGTCAAAAGTAAAGTCTTCCCCGTTGAAATACTTATTCATCAGGGCGTCATCCGTTTCAGCCACCGCCTCCATAATCATATCCCGAAGCGGAGCAACAATCTCCTCCATGCCTTCGGGCACAGGAATATCAACTCTGTCCTTGCCCTCATAACGGCGTGCGGTCATATCCACAATGTCCACAAAGCCCTTAAACTCATCGCCCTCGCGTATAGGATATACAAACGGCGTCACCGCCTTGCCGAATTTTTCCTTCATCTGCTCAAGCGTACGCTGATAATCCGCCCGGTTATCATCAATCTTGTTTACGAAAAACATTATGGGCACGCCCTTGGTACGGGCAAATTTGAACACCTGTTCAGTGCCCACCGATACGCCGCTTCTGCCGCTTAGCGCAATCAGCGCCGAATCCGCCGCGCGCAGACCTTCCTTCACCTCACCCACGAAATCAAAATATCCCGGAGTATCTATCATATTGAGCTTGCTGCCTTTCCATTCAACCGGTGCCATGGCTGTCGAGATCGACAGCTGCCTTTTTATTTCCTCAGGATCATAATCGCATACAGTAGTACCGTCCGCTACCGTACCCATCCGATCGGTGGCTCCGCTGTTAAACAGCATAGCCTCACAAAGAGTTGTCTTGCCGCATTTTCCGTGTCCCATTACCGCAATATTCCTGATATCTTCCATTTTGTAGTTGTTCATACAGAGCCTCCTGTTATTTTATTATATCCGAGTATCCAGCACCGGCAGCTCATGCACGCTACATGATACTCTCTTAAATAATATTTACCCTGAAAAGCCTCGCATAAAACAAAAATATGCCGTCGTATATGTAAAAAACAACAGCATATTTTTGGTTAATTTATATAATTTTTGTTAAATATTTACAATTCACTTACAAGTCTGACCGTATCCAGTGCAATCATAAGCTCCTCATTTGTTGGGATAACAAGAGTTCTGACCTGTGCGTCCGGCGCGGAAATATCAACTGCCTCACCGCGAAGCTTATTCTTTTCAGCGTCAATTTTGATACCCATATAATCCAGACCGTCAACTATTTCCGCTCTTGCAGTACCGTCATTTTCGCCTATTCCTGCGGTAAATACTACCGCATCTACACCGCCCATTGCGGCAACTCCGGAACCTATACGCTTCTTTACGCTGTAGTAGAACATATCCAAAGCGAGCTGCGCATGCTCATTTCCGCTTTCGGAAGCGGCTGAAAGATCGCGGAAATCCGAGCTTACTCCCGATATTCCGAACACACCCGACTGCTTGTTGAGGAGGTTATCTATTCCGTCCACATCAAGATGTTCATTTCTCATTATGAAGGTGACTGCCGCCGGGTCAATCGATCCGGTGCGCGTACCCATTACAACTCCGTCAAGAGGCGTAAAGCCCATTGAGGTATCAATACATTTTCCGTATTTGACAGCGCTTATCGACGAGCCGTTACCCAGATGACAGGTTATAAGCCTCAGTTCCTCAATCGGCTTGCCCAGCATCTTTGCGGCCTCCTGTGAAACATACTTGTGGCTCGTTCCGTGGAAGCCGTACTTTCTTATTTTATATTTATCATAAAGCTCGTATGGAATCGCATACATATATGCTTTTTTCGGCATTGTCTGATGGAATGCTGTGTCAAATACCGCCACCTGCGGCACACCCGGCATAAGCTTTTCGCAGGCTTCAATGCCTGTAATATTCGGCGGATTATGAAGCGGCGCAAGAGGAATACACATTTTTAGCGCTTCCTTTACCTTTCCGTCTATAACATATGAATCCGCAAAATATTCGCCGCCGTGTACGACTCTGTGACCTACCGCGCCGATCTCATCCATCGAAGCTATAACACCGTATTCCGTATCTGTCAGCGCCTCAATAACAAGCTTTATTCCGTCCGCATGACTTTGCATCGGGCTTTCTATCTTTTCAGAAATACCCTTTACAAGATTCTTATGCTGAAGGTTTGAACCGTCAATGCCTATTCTTTCACAAAGTCCCTTTGCAAGCACAGTCACCGTATCCATATCAATAAGCTGATATTTAAGCGATGAGCTGCCTGCGTTTATTACCAAAACTTTCATATTTTCTACCCTTTCTTTATAATAACATTTATGCATATTACTGCATCATATATACTGCTCCGAACAAGAAGCGACAAGATGCGGAAATTTAACAAGCCATTCCGTTGTTCTGTGCCTGTATACATGTAATAGCTACGACTCCGGCAATATCTTCAGCGGAGCAGCCGCGCGATAAATCGTTGACGGGCTTTCTGATACCCTGCATAACGGGGCCGTAAGCCTCCGCCTTTGCAAGACGCTGAACCAGCTTATATCCTATGTTTCCGGCATTCAAATCCGGGAAAACAAGTACATTTGCATGTCCTGCTATGTCAGAGTCCGGAGCCTTTGAAGCGCCTACAGAGGGGACAATTGCCGCATCAAGCTGCAGTTCTCCGTCAAGCTGCAGATCCGGTGCTTTTTCCTTTGCAAGTCGCGTAGCCTCCTGTACCTTTTCCACCAGTTCACTCTTTGCGCTGCCATATGTAGAATAAGAAAGCATAGCCACCTTCGGTTCGTTGCCTACCAGACTGCGGAAGCTCTGCGCCGATGCGATAGCAATTTCTGAAAGTGCGTCTGCATCAGGATTTTCATTAAGACCAGCATCACTAAAGATAAATGTACCTTTGTCGCCGTATTCGCAGTCAGGCACTATCATAATAAAGAATGCCGAAACAAGCTTTGTTCCCGGCTTGGTTTTAAGTATCTGCAAAGACGGGCGGATAACATTCGCCGAAGAATTGCAGGCTCCTGCCACCATTCCGTCAGCCTCGCCCTCGTTTACCATCATCACTCCGTAATAAAGCACGTCTTTAAGAGTCTGAGCCGCTTTTTCGGGCGTCATGCCCTTTGCCTTGCGCATCTCATAGAATTTATCAGCATACTCTGCGGTTTTTTCCGAGGTCTCAGGGTCTATCAGCTCCGCACCCGAAATGTCCAGATTCTTTTCCGCGGCCATAGCCTTTATTTTTTCAACATTACCCAAAATTTTCAGTTTAGCATATCGCTGCTGCAAAACTGTAGCCTCGGTGCTAAGCTGGCTTTTATCCTCGCCCTCGGCAAGAACTATCGTCTTTAAATCTGCTTTTGCACGTTCCTTAAGCTTATCGGTAAATGCACTCATTGTAAAATCTCTCCTTAGCAAAAAAATTCTGCAATAATTATATACCCTTTTTCGCCATTATTCAAGAGTTTATATCAAAAAAACTGATTTTTTTGCAAGATAACGCAATTGTCATTTTACAGTTCGTATTTTCTGCACAAAAAAGCCGGCTGTCTTTTAATCAGACTGCAAAAGCGCGCACAGCTTTTCATAAACGCACAGGCAGGTTTTTCTCCTTATATCGTCACGGCTGCCGCTAAGACGCAGCGCACAGGTATGAGTTTTTCCTCTGTAATGCACCGCCGTCCATACAAGTCCGACCGGCTTTTCTTTACTGCCGCCGACCG
>CAMFCK010000071.1 GCA_945948775.1 uncultured Clostridia bacterium | reverse complement strand
ATTCGCCTGTCGGTGTAAAGCCGATAGCCTTATTGAGCATGACGGCAAATTCCGCACGGGTTACCGCACGCGCAGGTGCAAAGCTTCCGTCCTCCATACCTGACACAATGCCTCTTGCAACCAGTGAAGTGATATAGCTCTGCGCCCAATGTCCTGCAATATCGGAAAGCGCGGGCTGCGCACTGCCCCAAGCTTGCGTAACAGGCGGAGCCGGCCATGTACCGCTTATTGTACCGCCTCCGTCACTGCCCGATGAGCCGTTGTCTGATTTGTCGCTTGATGTACTGCCGAGCTGTTTTTCAAACTCAGCAAACATTGCCGCCGCCGTGGTCATATTGTTCTTCTCTGCAAACATGGCCGCAAACACGTTTTCCTTCTGGTAATCCTTCAGCGAGCTATACTTTGTATTCGATATACCATTTTCTGTCATATACCGTTCGCAGATATTCTTGAGTGCGATATGGTTTGTGGTATTCTTTATTCTACTTATTAAAAACAGCTCAGAAAAGTAATCATCCACCGACTTATCGGCAGCGCTGACCGATTTCATCGCCGATATAATACTGTCCTTTTCGTCTTTGGTTAGGTTTTTGTATTCTGCCTTTGCTTTGCTGTCTATATAAAGACCGTAGTTTTCAAAATATTTATCGGGAGCCAATGTTTCGCTTTTTACACGTGCGACGCCCTCAAATATCATATACTGCCGCAAAAATTCGTCAACCGACATTTCCGAGATTTTACCGGTAATATTTGAAAGCACCTGCTGATATGTGGTAGAAAAAACATCACTGTCCAGACCCAACAATGTCTTGTTGTCCAAAATCTTGGATTTGACATTTGATTCGGTCACGCTTTGCAGTACGGTCATCGCATCTTCACCCGCTACCGCCGCAAATAACACCTGTTCTGCACCGCTGTCGAATATATGTACCGCATATCTGCCTCCGGCAAAGCTTTTTGGAAGTGTTATACCGCACGAATAACTGCCGTTATTGGTCGCTATTACCTTATACGCGATTTTGCTGTCGGCTATGTTTATTTTAGCTGCATCCAGGCTGCTGATATCTTCCGTACAAGGCGCAACAACAACGGTGACAAAGTCACTGCTGCTCTCGCCGCCAAAGGAGATTGTTCTGCTGACAGCTTCTACTCCCTGCGCATATGCATTTGCAAAGCTCGTGGAAAATGTGCACACCGCCGCAAGGCACAATGCTGCAGCCTTCTTAAAAGCCTTCATGAATTTATCCTCCTTATCCCTTTACTGCGCCGATCATAACACCATGCACAAAATATTTCTGCATAAACGGATATACAATCAGGATTGGCAATGTAGAAATGACGATTATCGCGTATTTGATGGTTTCTCCGACATAGTTGGCCTCAGCAAAGCCTACGCCCTCCGACATTCCCTGCATATTGTTCTGAATTAAGATTTCGCGCAGTATCAGTTGGATTGGGAATTGGGTACGTTCTTTCAAAAACAGCATTGCATTAAACCATGCATTCCAGTGTGCAACAGCATAATAAAGACCGATAACCGCGAAGGTTGCTTTAGAAAGCGGCATAATAATTTTAAAAAGCATTATAAAGTGTCCGCCGCCGTCTATTTCAACCGACTCTTCAAGGGAGTGCGGAATTTCTGAAAAGGCTGTTTTCATTATAATGAGGTTAAAGGTGTTGATTGCAGTCGGAATAACCAGCGACCAGAGCGAGCCTTCAAGACCGAAGCCCTTAACCGTGAAGTAAAACGGAATCATACCGCCGGAAAAATACATTGTGATGACGATTAAAATGGATATCGGCTTTTGCAGCTTTACATCGCGTCTTGAAAGGAAATACGCACCGATTGCTGTCAAAAGAAGGTTAACCGCCACGCCTACAATCACCGCGAACATTGTGTTTGCATATCCGCGCAGCACCATTGGGTTTTTAAATGCCATCTTATATGCTTCGATAGTGAATTCCGAAGGGTAGAGCAAAAATCCATTGCTCTTTATCAATGAGTTATATGTCGAGAATGAAGCCACAAGTACATAGTAAAGCGGATAAATCATAACAAGTGCGATCAGAATAAGCAGTGTTGTATTCACTGCATCAAAAGCTCTTTCGCCTGTTGATTTTTTGATTTTGTTTTTCATGCGTTTTATCCTCCTTACCAAAGACTTACATTCTTATATTTCTTACTTATAGTGTTTGCACCGACAATAAGTGCCAGGTTACAAACCGAATTGAACAGACCGACCGCTGTAGAAAATCCCCAGTTCTGCGTTTCAAAACCAAGACGGTAAACATAGGTTGAGATAACATCACTGGTCTCGTAAATTGCCGGATTATAAAGAAGCATTATCTTCTCGTAGCCGACATTCATCACTCTGCCTAGTGCGAGTATAAAAAGGGTTATGGTTGTAGTCTGTATCGACGGCAGTGTTATATAGAATATCTTGGAAAACCGACCTGCACCGTCAATATCGGCTGCCTCATACTGTTCGGTATCCACCGCGCTTAGTGCGGCAAGATAAATTATCGAATCCCAGCCGACCGACTGCCATATCTCTGATATTACATATATCGGCAGAAAAAGCTTGGGATTCATCAATAGATTTGAATTGTTGCCGGTGAGTGCTCCCACCAACATTCCGATAATACCCTGCGGCGATACAAATATCTTTACCATACCGCAGACTACCACTACCGATATAAAGTGCGGAAGATATGTAGTTGTCTGAACGAACTTCTTTACGTGCACATTCTTTACTTCGTTCAAAAACAGCGCAAGTAAAATCGGTGCAGGGAAACCGAATATTAATGTTGTTATACTGATTGTGAGTGTATTTTTCAAAAGCTTTGGAAAATCCGGCGAGGTGAAGAAGTGTACAAAATTATCAAAGCCAATCCATTCGCTTCCCCAAAATCCCAGTCTTGGCGAAAAGTTTTGAAAGGCGATAAGAGCGCCGTACATCGGCTTATAGCAGAACATGGCGTAAAACATCAGTACCGGAATAACCATTAAATACAGTTTCCAGTTTTTATGAAAATCTCTGCGCCATGAACCTTGCTTGGTTTTTTGTGATATGGCCGTCCGTGCGGCTCTCTTATTCATCATTGGGTCAATCCTTTCTTAGTCAACCGGAGCTGCTGCATCCCACAGCAGCTCCGCTATTTCGTTTAATTATTTTGACAAATATGACTGATATGCTTCGTTTCTGATTTCGAGCGAGCGCTCTATTCCTCGCTGTTTCAACTCTGCAATCGCATTGTCGTATTCGTCAAACGACATTGTTCCTACGATAAACTTCGTGATAATTTCATTTGCGTAGGTGTTAATTG
This sequence comes from uncultured Clostridia bacterium, assembly GCA_945948775.1. Classification (GTDB taxonomy): domain Bacteria; phylum Bacillota; class Clostridia; order UBA1381; family UBA1381; genus HGM11525. The sequence continues at coordinate 2,127 of CAMFCK010000071.1, read as the reverse complement.
AGTTATCTAAAATTGCAAGCTCGTTCTGTTTATCAGCTGCGATATATAGATTGGGCAGCACGTGCTCCTTCATATTTGTCTTTGTCCATGTATCCCATGCGGAAATCTGCTGCGGCAGTGACGCATACTGTTCCATATATCTCTTGTCCTGCACGAACGGACCTGATGAATAAGATGCTGTGTACTGCGAAAGCATGATATTCATTGAATGTCCTTCTTCATTCTTTGTAATCTTGTCGGTGTACTTAGGATAACCGTCAACCATGTTGTAGCTGTCGCCCTCAATACCAAAGTTATAAAGCATATGTCCCTCTTCGCTATAGCCGTAATCAAGAAATTCCATTGCTGTTTCAATCTTTTTGCTGTCAGCGCAGATAACTGTGAATGCATTTGTCATCGGCGGAACTGCTGTCTGCAGGTAACCAAACTCAGGTACATCACCCTTGTTGAGTACCGGCGAAGGCGCACCTACCAAATCAAACTTATCATCGGGAGCAGATGACATATATCTGCCGATGCCGTTACCGAGTGACAGACCTGCAGCGCCGGAAGCGCCGTTTAAGATATTAGCATCAATTGTAGTGTTATCCAAGAGTGCGAAGTTGTTGTCCAACAGACCTTCACTGTACCACTTGTTCATACGCATCAAAAATTCCTTAAATCCGGGATCCAAAAGTCCGTATTTAACCTGATTATCCCCGATATAATATCCCATAGTTGTGTTGTATGCACCTACAAACTGCGAGTTTTCAAATGCGCCTGTTGTAATGGTGAGCGGTGCAGTTGCGCTCTTCTTTTCCTTAAATGCGCGCAACACGGTTTCCCACTCATCGATTGTTTCGGGTACTTCAAGGTTCAGTTCGTCAAGCCAGTCCTTACGCAGTGCCATACCCCACGATACACAAAGGCTATCGTCACCGCGTACAAACGGGAAGGAAAACAGCGCGCCTTCATTGGTCTCTGCAAGTTTTTTGATCTCTTTGTTGCTATCAATATATTTGATAAGATTTGGCGCCTTATCCTTATACTGATAAATATCAATAATAACGCCTTCATCGATAGCATTCTGCGGTCCGCCCGGATAGGTGAGCCAGTTATACTGAATCATGTCGGGAAAATCGTTGGAAGCCATGAGAATATTGAACTTCTCGGACAATGAGCCGCCCGACGGATGAATGAAATTTACATCAATACCGGTTACCTCCTGCAATTTCTGGTAAAGCGGTGTTTTATCAAGATTATCCACCAGCGAAGCTGTTGAGCCTGAAAGCGGAATCCAGTAATCAAGGGTCTTTTGTGATGTTGATGCCTGCTCACCTTTGCCGCAGCCGACAAGGCTGACAGCGGCTAAAATAGCCGCTGCGCAAAGCGCCGTAATTTTATATACCTTTTTCATAGTTTATACCTCCAATTATTTTCTTTGCCCATTTACCATAACGATACTGTTTTGCGCACAAGTCATATCCGCAAAATTGATAAGGAATGCCTTAACCGTTTTTCCTTCATCAGCCGTTATATTTGCTACAAACCTTTCACCGTCAGCCACTCCGAACTGTACACTCTCAAGCACGTCGCCATTATAGCTTGCAATGATGAGCGTCTTGTCTGCCGGATAGCCGGACGCTGTTGCGGTATATTTGCCGTCCACATAACTCATGTCAAAATTTGGCGTCGCCGGGGTATCTGCACCAATCTTAATGATATATTCCTTATAGATACCGTCATTTTCCATCATGAGCACGCCATTTTCTACAAGCTCGCCGTCCTCTACCACCTCAGTAAGATTAACATTCTTATAAACCTGCGTCGGCGTTCCAATGACCTCGAACATATCAGCAACTTCATCGATATAATACTCGATATCCGGCAAAGTGATTACATTACCTTCAACCGTTGTACCTTCTGCTTTGATACCTTTCATTTCGGGTGCCTGTTCAGGCTGATACTTGCCGTTATAAACCTTAATACCGTCAAATACTGCTTCATTGTTTACTATCAGCTTAAGCTGTCTTACAAACTGAATGGGATATTTCCATACGGTGTATTCTGTGCTTTCCTGTACCAGTTCGCCGTTTATTCTCGCCTCGATCTTTTCCGAGCCCGGGAAGTAGGTTATTGAGACCTTAT